>NZ_RZPW01001285.1:0-881 GCF_003998455.1 Mesorhizobium sp. M7A.F.Ca.CA.001.08.2.1
CAGCAAGGCCGCGCCGTTTGGGACAATGCCTTCGGGAAAATCGTCATTCGGCGCACTGAAGCAGATCGATGCCGGCCTGCTGAACATCGGCTATGCCGAGGACGGCCCTGCTGACGGCCCTGCAGTTTTGCTGCTCCATGGCTGGCCGTACGACATCCACACTTATGTGGATGTCGCGCCATTGTTGGCGTCGGCCGGTTACCACGTAATCGTTCCCTACTTTCGCGGCTACGGTACGACGCACTTTCTGTCGTCTGCGACACTCCGCAATGGCCAGCAAGCGGCGCTCGCCGCCGACGTCGTAGCCCTGATGGATGCGCTGAAGATTCCCACGGCGATTTTCGGCGGTTGTGATTGGGGGGCGCGGACGGCCAACATCGTTGCGGCGCTCTGGCCCGAACGATGCAAGGCACTCGTTTCCGTCAGCGGCTATTTGATTGGCAGCCGTGAATCCAACAGGAAGCCGTTGCCGCCCAAAGCTGAACTTGCATGGTGGTATCAATATTACTTTGCCACTGAACGTGGGCAGGCAGGATACGAAAAATATCGGCACGATTTTGCAAAACAGATCTGGCAGATCGCATCGCCGCGGTGGGACTTCGACGAAGCCACGTTCAATCGCACGGCGGCAGCCTTCGATAACCCGGACCATGTCGCCATTGTGATCCACAACTATCGCTGGCGCCTTGGCATCGCTGACGGCGAGCCGACATATGACGATCTGGAAAATCGGCTTGCCGCGGGTCCGGTCATCACTGTGCCGACTATCACCCTCGAAGGTGATGTCAATGGAGCCCCACATCCGGAGCCTGGTTCCTACTCCAAGAAATTCTCGGGCGAATATGAGCACCGGGCCATCAAGGATGGCATCGGACACAATC
>NZ_RZPW01001286.1:0-879 GCF_003998455.1 Mesorhizobium sp. M7A.F.Ca.CA.001.08.2.1
ACACAAGTGTTCCAAGGCAACGCGCAAGCTGCTGGGCTATTTTCGAGGCAAGGAAACGCGCTTCAGGCGCGTGATCGGGGAACCGTGACAGGGGGCCGTAGCTGGAACTTTGAGAGCGCAGATAGCGTCGGCGCCTGCACACGGCGGCCCTCTCCCAAAAGCTGTCAGCCGCGGCGGTGCGATTACCGGCAGCAAAGGAGCTTGGTGTCGACGATGAACTTCCTGGCGACGAGATCGTTCGGACATTGCTGCAGCGCAGGATCCCCCCGCGAGCGCATTAGCTGGGTATTGTATGGCGTTAGGGCCGTTGAACCACCACCGGGGTGTGTCAGTAGCACCTTACAGGCAGCCGCAGGTCCAAACGAGCAGCACCGTTCCAAGCGCATAAGGGACCAGAAGCAAACCTATCGTCACCCAGAAAGCCGGCTCTGCCAAGGCGGCCATGTCCTTGCGAAACTGCTCCATGGGGCTACCCCGGCAACTTCGACAAACGAAAAGAGCTGATCTGGTATGGCCTACGGCCCGCTTTTGGCATCTTCGACCTCCAGCGCATCCATGAGGGCTGCCACATCGCTGGGTTCGCCAGCGGCGTCACCATGCACGCCAGTTCGCGCTTTCTTGAGCGCTTGCTCGATCGCATCTTCAATGTTTCCGAGCTCGTCCTCACGCACCTCGCGACCATAACCGGCCGCTTCGGCATCCTGCTCGAATTGCTGAGCCAGCACGGCGAAGCTCACTTCCTCTTGGCCGGCAAGAGTGCCGACATTCTCCTGCAGCCAGCTTTCAAAAAACTCTTTGGTCGCGTTCATCGGATAACTCCTCCACCGGATTAAGCGCGGCGGCGATCCGAAGTTCCGCCATGGCGTCACTTTCTCAATC
>NZ_RZPW01001287.1:0-876 GCF_003998455.1 Mesorhizobium sp. M7A.F.Ca.CA.001.08.2.1
AGACTGACGCAGCCAAGGAAGGAGGCGCGTGGCTGGAAATGCGGCTTCAGCAGCTGCGAGCTCAAATGAATGAGGCCATGGCAAAAGCGCAGCAGTTCCGGTCACGGCACGACTACAGCGTCGGCATTGAAGCCAAAGCAGACGGGACGAGTGCTGAGCCGACGCTCGAAGAACTTGAGGTGACGGCTGAAACCTACCAGAAGATGTACGAGAGCTTCTTGCAGGCCTACACCAACTCGGTAAGCCAACAGTCGTATCCGGTTGCCGATGCAAGGGTCATCACAGCTGCGACGGCGCCGCTCAATCCGAGCGCTCCAAGGCCGAAGTTGATGCTGGCCTTCGCGGTGGTTGCCGGTCTCATTTTCGGTATTGGACTTGCGTTTGTAAGGCACGCGTTTGACTGGACCATAAGGTCGCCACGACAGATCCGCGACAATCTGGGCGTCGAATGCCTCGGAGAACTGCCGCCGATCGGCAGAAGATCGGGCCTTGTCGACCAAGTGGCAAGATCTCCGCAATCCCGATACAGCCATAGCCTGAGAAAAGTGCGAACCGAGATAAGCCTTGCGGAAACCAGCCGCCCGATCAGGTTTCTTGGGTTGACTGCCGTATCCAACGACGGTTCGAAGAGTTCGGTGGCCAGCAATCTCGCTACGCTCTACTCGATGTCGGGCCTGAAGACGCTGGTGATTGACGCCGACATCCGGCGCCCGACCATGACCCCCTCGCGGCTTCTGAGCCAGTCGGGAGCCCTCGACCTACCGTGCCAGGACCCTGTCCGTCTCAACATCGTTCGTGCTGCGGGGCGGCCGTTCGACATCCTTTCCAGTTCGACCGTGGACGCCAGACACCTCCTGGCGCCTAGCAAGATGGAGG
>NZ_RZPW01001288.1:0-873 GCF_003998455.1 Mesorhizobium sp. M7A.F.Ca.CA.001.08.2.1
CCTGAGCTCGATGTTGGGGAAGGCTTCGGTGAAGGCGGCCTGGCTGGTCCAGTGCAAGGTGCAGGCATGGCCGTCGAGCAGGCCGGCGCGCGCCAGGAAGAACGCGGCATCCGCCACCGCACCGATATGGGCGCCATTGCGCAGGCTCTTGCGGATCCAGTGTGCAGCGTCCTCGGCGACGAGGTGATCGGCATCGCCGCCCGAGCAGACGACGATGCGGTCGACCTTCGGCGCATCCTCGGCGTAAAAGCCCGGCTGGATGACGACGCCGTTCGACGCCTCGACCGCACCTTTCGTGCCGCCGACGATGATCCAGCGATAGCATTGCCGTTTCGCCAGGACATTGGCGGCGCGCAGCGGCTCGATGACCGAGCTGAACGCCATCATCGGAAAACCTGGGAACACCAGCACGGCGAAAGTGAGGGGTTCAGTGGGCTTGGGTGGTTCGCGCGTGGCCATGGGGCGCTACATTTCGGGCAGATGGGGTTCGGGGTCAATTGGCCGGTCCATCATCATGAGACGTCGGCGCCGCCCCTTGCCCTTCCTCTCCCCCGTCGATCGGGGGAGAGGTGTCGAGCGAAGCTCGACGGAGTGGGGGTCGACCCTCGCCGCGCGCCTGAGGTCTCTTGCTCGTCAGATTGTGCCTGTCTTGCGGCGACTGCGCGTCTGCGAACGCCTTCCCCACTCCGTCTCGGCTTCGCCGAGCCACCTCTCTCCCCTCCGGAGGGAAAGGAAAGGAGCCAAGGCAGGGCGATGAGGGGCAACGCTGAAGTTGCAAGTTGATTGAGCTTCTAGCCCGCCAGCGCCTGCTCCAGATCCGCAATCAGATCATCGCCATCCTCGATCCCCGCCGACAACCTTACCAGCGAATCC
>NZ_RZPW01001289.1:0-873 GCF_003998455.1 Mesorhizobium sp. M7A.F.Ca.CA.001.08.2.1
AATCTGCGTTGCCCACCCACCCCCAGTTTAGCAGCCCTGTGCCTTCAGGGACCGGACCATGCGCACGACAACAGGCTCATATGGCTTCTTTTCCGATTTCCTGTAATCAATTGTGAAAAGCGCGGCGCGGTCGCCGCAGACCGTGATTGCGCGGACATAGCGGATCTCGCCATTCTTGACACCCGAGTAGCTTGCCCATCTGGATGTTATGCGCCGATAGGTCAGTCGCCAACCGGACTTTTTGTCCTCTATCATGCGGTGCTCGATCTCGGCGCGAAAACTGGCTTTGCCCAATCGTGCGCCCCAAATGACTAGGGACGCTTCTCTCGGCCCCTGAAAAGCCGCGCCTTGATCCGAGTGCTGGGTGAGGACGAAACCTGGAGGAATATCGAATGTAAAGCCAAGCTGCCGGACGCCAAAGGGCTGCCATGCTTCGGCCCGAAGCAATGTGGTGCAATAGAGACAGACTGTAAGGCCCAGCAAGAAGTGTCGCATCGCTCTGATTTAGCGTCGGCTAACATGGCGACCAGACCGACATGGGGTCCGCGACGTAAAATGTGCAGTTCAAAGCGGGCTTCCCTTGGCGTCAGGGATGATCACTGAGGTGGAGCCGGAACTTACCTGATCCTTGAGCCGGCGAACCGATGATGCTGGAGGGGCTTTGAGCCATAGTGGTTCTAACTGTAGCCGAGCAAATGGCGAAGCCCAACTATCGGAGCTAGACGGTCCATATCATGCAAGGGCCGCCGCGACCCAGGCGATCGCGGGAGAGCCGCGCCGCTATTTCAGCCAAACTGTGTTCCATGGTCGAATTCTCCCCAGGTTGACTCCAGAGGACGGCGGGCGCAGACGTTCACGCGGACGGGCATCGAC
>NZ_RZPW01000128.1:0-10662 GCF_003998455.1 Mesorhizobium sp. M7A.F.Ca.CA.001.08.2.1
GTTGCGGTCATGAAGGGCCTCCAACGATCCTGAGGTGGTTTTTTGCCTTCGCCGGCTCCTCCATCTCGCGCAGTGCGGCGCGCGCCCTGCCGATGCGCGACATCAGCGTGCCGAGCGGCACGCCGCTGGCGTCGGCGGCCTGCTGGTAGGAGAGGCCTTCGATAGCGACGAGGTGCAGCGCTGAACGCTGTTCTTCCGGCAGGCTGAAAAAAGCCTGGCGCACCTGCGCCAGGCGCACCGAATGTTCCTGTGGTGCCGGCGTGCTGCCGTCGGCCAGGTATCCAGCCTGTTCGACGCGCGACGCCTCGGACTTGCGGGACCGCATCCTGTCGATGAAGGTGTTGTGGACGATCGACAGCAGCCACGCGCGCAGGTTTCCGCCGGAGCGGAAGGTGCTGCGCCGCTCATAAGCGCGCACCAGCGCGTCATGGACAAGGTCCTCGGCGTCGGTGCTGTCGCGCGTCAGCGAGCGCGCATAGCGGCGCAGCGAACCGAGCTGTCCTATGATGTCAAAGCGTGGCATCGGCGGTTTCATGTCCTGTTTACGGAGCATGTGGGGATTTTATTCCCTGCCCTGCCAATTTTTTCCTTTGGAGGACATCGTTCGAATGCAACGATTGTTGCCGGCATCAATCTTATCATCGGCATCGCCACGATGTGCCATGCCCGGTGGATCGTGCCTACTTCACACGCCTCTTCTCCAGCTTCCGCGCCAGTGTCCGGCGGTGCATGCCGAGCCGTCGTGCCGTCTCGGAAATGTTGAAGTCGGCTTCCACCAGCGTCTCGTGGATGCGCTCCCATTCGAGGTTCTTTATCGAGGTTGGCCGCTCGGCGAGCGGTACCGAAGCATTGCCCTCGACCTGGCCGAAAGCCGCTTCAATGTCGTCTGTATTGGCGGGCTTGGCGAGATACTGGCAGGCGCCGAGCTTGATCGCCTCGACAGCGGTGGCGATGCTGGCAAAGCCGGTCAACACGACGATCCGCATTTCAGGATCGTGTTCGTGCAGCGCCCTGACGCACTCAAGGCCCGAGCCGCTGGCAAGCTTGAGATCGACGACGGCATATTGGAAGGCAACGGTGCCGATCAGCGCCTGCACGCCGTCGACGCTCCGGCAGCTATGCGTTTCGTAATCACGCCGTTCGAAAGACCGGCGCAGTGCGTTGGCAAAGGCGATGTCGTCCTCGACGATCAGCAGCGTGCGTTTAGTCGGCATTGTGCCCTCGCGGAGACAGAGCAGCCAGCGGCAGATGCAACGTAACCGAAGCTCCCCCTTCGGTTCTGTTTCTTACGGTGACGCTACCCCCCAGCTTGCGGATGACATTGACGACCAGAAACAGGCCGAGCCCGCTACCTGGCCGGTTCTTGGTCGACGTGTAGGGCTTGCCGAATTCAGCAAGCATGGTTTCTTCAAATCCCCGTCCCGCGTCGACAACTTCGATGATGAGATCGTTCGCGTGGCGGCTGACGATCAAACCGACCCATAGAGGCGACGCTTCAAGTGCGTTGTCCAGCACATTGAACATCACCTGTTTGAGCGCGGGATCGGAGACGATCTCCTGGTTGGCGCCGAAACGCCTGGTGTATTCGAAACCTTGCGGCAGCCGTGTCGACTTCCATTCGGCCACCAGCTCCGCCAGAAAGGCATCGACGGAGGTGCGAACCGTGCCTTCGCCGCGCAATTCGCCCGACGACATCAGGATTCCCGAAACGATCTTCTTGCAACGGTCCAACTGGCCCTGCATCTCCCGGATTTCCTGCGCCAGATCCGGATCGGCCTCGAGAACCGGCATGCGCTGCCAGTCGTTGAGGATGACGGAAAGCGTAGCCAGCGGCGTGCCGAGCTCATGCGCGGCGCCAGAGGCGAGCAGGCCCATCCTGACGATGTGAGCCTCCTCCGCCGATTGCTGGCGCAAATCCGCAAGATGAGCGTCGCGGGTGCGAATGTTGTTCTGGACCCTGGTGATGAACAGCACCAGAAGCGTTGCCGCCAGGACGAAACAGATGAACATGCCCTGAATGTGCAGGCTGAACAGCCCGGCACCGTGTGCGGCGGGCAGGCTGATCTCACGGTAGAAGGTGGTCAGCGCGATGAAGCACGTGCTTGCAATGAGGACAAGCGCCCAGACCGACCATGTCTCCAGCAGTACCGCGCCCAGGATGACCTGGAGCAGGTAAAGCGAAATGAAGGGATTGGACGCGCCGCCGCTCAGGTAAAGCTGGACCGTCAACGCGGTGACGTCGAGCAGCAGTCCAAGAAACAGCTCGGTGTTGGTGATCGCGTCCTGGCTGCTGTGCCGGCGCAGGCTGGCGACGTTGAGAGCGATCAGCAGCAGGATCACCACTGCCATCGGCACCAGCGGCAGGCCGATGCCAAGCGCGTAGCGGACGAACAGGATCGTCACGATCTGACCGCCGACGGCGATCCAGCGCAGTTGGATCAGAAGCAGGAAATTCTGCTTGTTAGTCTTGTCGTGCAGCGTCATTGGGCCGGGAGGTCCCCAGCCCTGGCCAAGCAGGTCACTCAAGCGGGAGTCCGATCCAGGCGCTGGTTGAGCCGCAGCGCCAGCAGCGTGCATAGCGCTCCCGACAGCAGATAGGCGCCTGACGAGATCAGCCCGAAATGGGCGGACAGGAACAGGGCGACAATGGGGGCGAAGCCGGCGCCGAACAGCCAGGCGAGATCCGAGGTCAGCGCAGCACCTGTATAGCGGTAGTTCTTTGAAAAGTTCGAGGCGAGTGCTCCCGAAGACTGGCCGAACGACAGGCCGAGCAGGACGAAGCCCAACACCATGAAGACGGACTCTCCGACGAAGCCGCCATCGAGCAGCTGTGGCGCGAAACCGCTGAACACGGCAATGGCCACCGCCGAGCCTCCAAGCAAGGGCCAGCGCCCGACCCGGTCGGCAACGACGCCCGAGATCGCGATTGCCGCCAGGCCGAAGAAGGCTCCGATCGTCTCGATGACCAGGAACCGTGCCGGTCCCTCGCGCGTGAACAGGAAGATCCAGGACAGAGGAAACACCGTCACCATGTGGAACAGGGCGAAGCTCGCCAGCGGCGCGAAAGCGCCGAGCACGACAGTGCGCCCTTCGGCGCGCAACGTCTCGCGGACGGAAGTCGGCTCCAGTTCCTGGCCTTCGAACAGTTTGGTGTATTCCGGCGTCACCACGATGCGCAGCCGCGCGAACAGGGCGACAACGTTGATGGCGAAGGCGACGAAGAACGGGTAGCGCCAACCCCAGCTGAAGAAGTCTTCAGCCGACAGGTTGCCGACGAAATATGCAAACAGGGCACTGGCGACGATGAGCCCGAGTGGCGCGCCCAGCTGCGGGATCATCGCATACCAGCCGCGACGCTTTTCGGGGGCATTCAACGCCAGCAGCGAGGCAAGTCCGTCCCATGTCCCGCCCAGCGCCAGTCCCTGACCGATCCGGAACATGGCCAGCAGCCAGGCCGAAGCCGGGCCGATCTGGTCGTAACCGGGCACGAAGGCGATCGACACGGTCGAGGTCCCCAGCAGGAACAGCGCGATGGTGAGCTTGGCGCTGCGTCCGTAGGCGCGGTCGAGCGCGGTGAAGATCGCCGTCCCGATCGGCCGCGCGATGAAGGCAAGCGCGAAGATGGCGAAGGAGTAGAGCGTGCCGGTCAACGGGTCGGCATAAGGAAATACGAGCTTGGGGAAAACGATGACGGAAGCGATCGCATAGACGAAGAAGTCGAAGAATTCCGACGTCCTGCCGATGATGACGCCAACGGCGATTTCGCCGGGCTTCACCTCATGATGCCGCGCATTGATCCGTCTTGCGTCGGCTTCGATCTTCGAAGTTGGGCTCACAGCATTCTCCGTCGACCCGCCGCGGTCTCATACGATCGCTTGCCATGTGCGCGGGCCAGATGCTTTGATGACGCCTGCCGCGTCATTGCGGCATTGGACAAATTGTCCAATGCCTTCATCGCCGCGGTACGGTTAGCACTGGGGGGAACAACCGACAGGTCATACATTGAGCCGTCTCCGTACCCTTTTCCTGCTGCCCCTGCTGGCATCGCTCGGCTCCTGCAGCATGGTCGTCCTGAACCCTGCCGGCGACGTCGCCGAGCAGCAGCGCGACCTGCTGATGGTGTCCACGGCACTGATGCTGATTGTCATCATACCGGTGATGGCTCTCACCATATTCTTTGCCTGGCGATACCGCCAGTCCAACCGCGAGGCGCGCTACGAGCCGGATTGGGACCACTCGACCCATCTCGAACTCGTCATTTGGGCTGTGCCGCTTCTGATCATCATCTGCCTGGGCGCGGTGACCTGGATGGGCACCCATCTGCTCGACCCCTATCGTCCGATCGGACGTGTAGCGGCCGGCAAGCCGCTGCCGCCGGACGTGCGCCCGCTTGAGGTCGAAGTCGTCGCGCTCGACTGGAAATGGCTGTTCATCTATCCGGAGTACGGCGTCGCCGTGGTCAACGAACTGGCTGCGCCGGTCGACCGGCCGATCAGCTTTCGCATCACCTCCGCATCGGTGATGAACTCCTTCTACATTCCAGCACTGGCCGGCCAGATCTATGCGATGCCGGGTATGGAAACCAGGCTGCACGCCGTCATCAACAAGTCCGGCGACTATGAAGGGTTCTCTGCCAATTACAGCGGCGCCGGCTTCTCGGGAATGCGCTTCGCGTTCCACGGCCTCGAGGATGCCGGTTTCCAGGCATGGATCGCGAAGGCAAAGGACAGCGGCGGCAAGCTCGACCGAAACGGCTACCTGGAGCTCGAACAGCCCAGTGAGAACCAACCCGTGCGCCACTATGCGGCGGTGGATAGCGATCTCTACAAGGCGATCCTCAATATGTGCGTCGAGCCCGGCAAGATGTGCATGAGCGAGATGTCGCAGATCGATGCCAAGGGCGGTCTGGGGATGGCCGGCATCCGCAACACCCTTCCGCTGCTGTATGACAAGTTCGCCCGGCGCGGCACGATATTCGGCCCTGCCCCATCCTATGTCGCCAGCATATGCACGACCGAAGAAGCACTGGCCCCTTCGAAGGCTGATCAATCCGCCACGCCGATGACCTCGACGCCGATAGTCGGCGCTGGTCTGCAACGGCCACTGCCCCTGTCGATCCGACTGCCGTCACCTTCCGCAACCGGCACGCTTCGGTCGCCCTTCAACTCCTGAGGCGCCACGCAAGACATGTTCGACAATCCTGCTCTTCTCAAGGCGATCTTCGGCCGGCTTACGCTCGAGTCGCTGCCGCTGCACGAGCCCATCGTGGTCGCGACCTTCATAGTCGTCGCGCTGGGCGGCATCGCCCTCGTCGGCGCGCTGACCTATTTCAAGCTCTGGGGCTATCTGTGGCGCGAATGGTTCACCAGCGTCGACCACAAGCGCATCGGTGTGATGTACATGGTGCTCGGCATCGTCATGCTGCTGCGCGGCTTCAGCGACGCCATCATGATGCGGCTCCAGCAGGCGATGGCCTTCGGCGGTTCGGAAGGCTATCTCAATTCGCATCATTATGACCAGATCTTCACCGCGCACGGCGTCATCATGATCTTCTTCGTGGCGATGCCGCTGGTGACGGGCCTGATGAATTTCGTCGTCCCGCTGCAGATCGGCGCGCGCGACGTGTCGTTTCCGTTCCTCAACAATTTCAGCTTCTGGATGACGGTCGGCGGCGCGGTCATCGTCATGATGTCGCTGTTCGTCGGCGAATTCGCGCGCACCGGCTGGCTCGCCTACCCGCCGCTGTCGGGTATCGGCTACAGTCCCGATGTCGGTGTCGATTATTATATCTGGGCGCTGCAAGTGGCGGGCGTAGGCACGCTGTTGTCGGGCGTGAACCTGGTCTGCACCATCGTCAAGATGCGCGCGCCTGGCATGACCATGATGAGAATGCCGATCTTCACCTGGACCGCGCTCTGCACAAATGTGCTCATCGTCGCCGCCTTCCCGGTGCTGACGGCGGTGCTGGCCCTGCTGGCTCTCGACCGCTATGTCGGCACCAACTTCTTCACGAACGACTTCGGCGGCAATCCGATGATGTACGTGAACCTGATCTGGATCTGGGGCCACCCCGAGGTCTACATCCTGATCCTGCCGGCCTTCGGCATATTTTCCGAAGTGACCTCGGCCTTCTGCGGCAAGCGGCTCTTTGGCTACACCTCGATGGTCTACGCAACCATCGTCATCACCATCCTGTCCTATCTCGTCTGGCTGCATCACTTTTTCACCATGGGGTCGGGAGCGAGCGTCAACTCCTTCTTCGGCATCACCACGATGATCATTTCGATCCCGACAGGCGCCAAGATATTCAACTGGTTGTTCACCATGTACCGCGGCCGCATCCGCTTCGAACTGCCGATGATGTGGACAGTCGCCTTCATGCTGACCTTCACTGTCGGCGGCATGACCGGCGTGCTGCTCGCGGTTCCGCCGGCCGACTTCGTGCTCCACAACAGCCTGTTCCTGGTCGCGCATTTCCACAACGTCATCATCGGCGGCGTGCTGTTCGGCCTGTTTGCCGGTATCAGCTACTGGTTCCCCAAGGCATTCGGCTTCCGGCTCGATCCGTTCTGGGGAAAGATGTCCTTCTGGTTCTGGGTGGTCGGCTTCTGGTTCGCCTTCATGCCGCTGTACATCCTCGGCCTGATGGGCGTAACGCGCCGGCTACGCACCTTCGAGGATCCCTCGCTGCAGATCTGGTTCATCATCGCCGCTTTTGGCGCCTTCCTGATCCTGCTTGGTATCCTGTCCTTCCTCATCCAGATCTTCGTCAGCGTGCGCCGGCGCGAGCAGCTTCGCGACGACACCGGTGATCCGTGGGACGGGCGTACACTCGAATGGGCAACCTCGTCGCCGCCCCCGGCCTACAATTTCGCCTTTACGCCGGTTGTCCACGATCTCGACACCTGGGCGGACATGAAGAATCGCGGTTACCAGCGTCCGTTGACGGGCTTCCACGACATCCACATGCCGCGCAACACCGGAGCCGGCGTCATTCTGGCTGGGTTGAGCGTGGTGCTTGCCGTGGCGCTCATCTGGTACATCTGGTGGCTGGCGATCGTCAGCTTCGTTGCTCTGATCGGCTACGCCATCGCGCATACCTTCAATTACGACCGGGACTTCCACATTCCGTCCAGCGACGTCACCCGCGTCGAGGACGAGCGGACACGCCTGCTCGCAGCCACCAGCCAGGCGGGATGAGCACCATGGCACACGCCGACACGGTGATCGACGACACGATCTTCCACCTGGAAGACGACCACGGCCATGCCGAGAGCGGCAGCAGCACCATGCTCGGCTTCTGGATCTACCTGATGAGCGACTGCCTCATCTTTGCGATGCTGTTTGCAGTCTACGGCGTGCTCGGTGGCAACTACGCCGCCGGGCCTGCGCCGAAGGACCTGTTCGATCTTCCGCTGGTCGCGCTCAACACCACCATGCTGCTCCTGTCCTCCATCACCTACGGCTTCGCGATGCTGGAGATGGCGAAAGGGCGAGTGAGGCCGATGCAGGTGTGGCTGGTGATCACGGGCCTGTTCGGCCTCGCCTTTCTCGGCATCGAACTCTACGAATTCGCCCATTTCATCCACGAGGGGGCGACGCCGCAGCGCAGCGGCTTTCTTTCGTCGTTCTTCACGCTGGTCGGAACGCACGGCCTGCACGTCACCTTCGGCCTGGTCTGGCTGGTGGTGCTGATGGTGCAGGTCTCCAGGCATGGGCTGATCGCCGCGAACCAGCGGCGCCTGATGTGCCTGAGCATGTTCTGGCACTTCCTCGACGTCATCTGGATCGGCGTCTTCACCTTCGTTTATCTGATGGGAATGTTGCGATGAGCGCCGGGCACCAAACAGACACCAGCAACCACAGCCACGCGCATCACGGCGTCAATCACGGCTCGCTGGCCGGCTATCTGACAGGCTTCGGCCTGTCCGTCGTGCTGACCGCCGTTCCCTTCTGGCTGGTCATGACCAACGCGCTCGGCAATCAGATGGCGTCGGCGATTGCCATCATGGCCTTCGCCGTCGTGCAAATCATCGTCCACATGGTGTTCTTCCTGCATATGAACACCAGGTCGGAGAGCGGCTGGACCATGATGGCGCTGATCTTCACCCTCATCCTGGTGATGATCGCGCTGACGGGCTCGCTCTGGGTCATGTACCATCTGAACGTCAACATGATGCCCGGCCATGACATGAGTCAGATACCCTGAGAGAGGGACCTGGCTTTGGACGAACAGGCGCGGACGACACCGCATCCGACTACAGGCGACGGCCAAAGGGTTACGCGTTCGAGATGGACGCTATTGATGCTTTGCCTTTGCGGAGCCATCGGCATCGCAGGGTTCTCGGCGCTCGGTATCTGGCAGCTGGAGCGCCGCGTCTGGAAGCTCGACCTGATCGAGCGTGTCGACCAGCGTCTCAAGGCAGTACCCGTGGCCGCCCCGGCGCCTTCGGCCTGGCCAGCGATCAACGCCAGGGATGACGAGTATCGCCGCCTCGTCGTCACGGGCCGGTTTCTCGGTGATCGCGAGACCCTGGTCCAGGCGGTCACCGATCTCGGCGGTGGCTTCTGGGTAATGGCGCCGTTCCGAGCGGATGATGGCTTCACGATTCTGGTGAACAGGGGCTTCGTGCCGACGGACAAGCGCGATCCGGCAACCCGCTTCGCAGGCAAGCCCTCGGGCGATCACACCGGAATTCATGGCCTGTTGCGCATCAGCGAACCGAAAGGCGGCTTCCTGCGCACCAACGATCCGGCTGCCAACCGCTGGTATTCGCGCGATGTACAGGCGATCGCCGCCAAGCAAGGCGTCGGGCAGGTCGCTCCTTATTTCATCGATGCCGATGCCACGCCCAATCCGGGAGGGTGGCCGGTCGGCGGCCTGACGGTCGTTTCGTTCCACAACAACCATCTGGTCTATGCCCTGACATGGTTCGGGCTGGCCTTGATGGTGCTGGGCGCGGTCGCCTGTCTGTTGCGGCAGGCTGTGAAAGACAGGCCCGGCGGGGGCTGACCGCTGACCGCTGGCCGAGGCAAAGCCGAAATTACGCACGGAAGCGCTCATGCCGGCGCAGAGGATGGCGTGATCGCTCTGCTCGTGCCGGCTGGTCATTTCCGACGCGCATCAATAGGTTTCCCTTCAAACCCTCATCCATGAGCGCGCAGGGCAGGCTTCCCAGCCGTCTCGGGCTGGAGCACCTAGCTAAAACCGCTGGCGAAACGCGACCGATTTGCGTATCACTCCGCCGCCATTGGAGCCCTATCGATGTTTGAGACCCTGCAGCCCGCCCCCGCCGACAAGATCCTGGCCCTGATCGGCCTTTATCGCGCCGATCCGCGCCCCGACAAAGTCGATCTCGGCGTCGGCGTCTACAAGGATCGCGACGGCAAGACGCCGGTTATGCGCGCCGTGCGCGAGGCGGAAAAGCGCCTGCTGCAGGCCCAGGACACCAAGACCTATCTCGGCCTTGCCGGCGATACCGGCTTCAACACGGTGATGGCCAAGCTCGCCTTCGGTCCGGGCGCCGACATGACGCGCATCCGCGCCGCACAGGCGCCTGGCGGCTCCGGCGCGCTGCGGCTGGTGGCGGAATTGCTGAAGCGGACGCGTTCGGACGCAACCATCTGGCTGTCGGACCCGACCTGGCCGAACCACATGCCGGTGATGCGCGCCGCCGGCCTGCAGATCCGTGAATACCCGTATTTCGACGCCGCGTCGGGTGCTGTTCGCTTCGACGACATGCTGGCGGCCCTGCGGACCGCAAAGAGCGGCGACGTCGTGCTGCTGCATGGCTGCTGCCACAACCCAACCGGCGCCAATCTGGATGCGGCACAGTGGGCAGCCGTTACCGATCTGGTCGTCGAGCGCGCGCTGCTGCCGTTCGTCGACATCGCTTATCAGGGCTTTGGCGATGGCCTTGAGGCCGACGCCCTCGGCTTGCGCCTGCTGGCGGCGAAAGTTCCGGAAATGGTCGTCGCGTCGAGCTGCTCGAAGAATTTCGCCGTCTACCGCGACCGCGTCGGCGCAGCAATGATCCTGGCCAAGGACGGCGCACAGGCAGATGTGGCGATGAGCCAGATGCTGTCGGCGGCGCGCGCCATGTATTCGATGCCGCCGGACCACGGGGCAGCAGCCGTACGCATCGTGCTGGAGGACGCCGCCTTGCGTGCAGACTGGGAAGCCGAGCTTGAAGAGATGCGGCTGCGCATGCTGAGACTCCGTGTCCAGTTCGCCGAAGCCCTGCGCCGGCAATCCAATTCCGACCGCTTCGATTTCGTCGCCAGCCATCGCGGCATGTTCTCCCGCCTTGGCCTCACCGAAGCGCAAGTCGAACGGCTGCGCGCCGAGCACGGCGTCTACATGGTCGGCGACAGCCGCATCAATGTCGCCGGCCTGCCCGAGGACGGCATGGACGAGCTCGCCAAGGCGATCGTTTCTGTGCTCGACTGACGTGGCTCGCCTGTGGACAAGGCACTCTCGCCGGCTGACAGCGTTGGCCGCGCGGCCGGCCGCGCGATAGCATCAGCCCTATGACGCCATCGAAAGACATTTCGCGCCTGATCGAGATCATGGCGGCGCTGCGGGCGCCGAAGACCGGCTGTCCCTGGGATATCGAACAGGATTTCTCGACCATCGCGCCCTACACGATCGAAGAGGCCTAT
>NZ_RZPW01001290.1:0-868 GCF_003998455.1 Mesorhizobium sp. M7A.F.Ca.CA.001.08.2.1
ACTTAGCATGGTTGCCGCCATTTGCATCTGACAGGGTGCGACCCTGGCCAAACGGCTGGTTTCAGCGACAGCAAGCCACTGGCTGGTTGTTGCCGGTGCGCTGGGGGTTTAAGCAAGGTTTCATGCATTCACCAAGTGAAGCCGCCGCCGTCCCGCTGACCAATCCGGTCACGAATGGAACGTTTTGTCCGCAGTCGCGGCGACGATTTGTGCTGGTCGCGGCAATTCTGGCCTCGGCGCTTGGCTTCATAGACGGCTCCATCCTGGCCATCGCTACACCAGCGATCCGCGTCAATCTCGGCGCAAGCCTTGCCGAGGCGCAGTGGATTTCCAATGCCTATGCATTGACGCTGTCGGCGCTGATCCTGGCCGGGGGCGGTGCCGGCGACCGATTCGGTCTGCGCCGCGCCTTCGTGGCCGGCATTGCGCTGTTCATCCTCGCTTCGCTTGCCTGTGCGCTGGCGCCGAATGCAATTGTGCTGATCGCATTTCGCGCGTTGCAGGGCATCGGTGCGGCAATCATGGTGCCTGGCAGCCTCGCCATCATCGCCAAGGCCTACCCGAAGAAAGAACGCGGCCGCGCGATCGGCATCTGGGCGGCGGCTTCGGCGCTGACCACGGCACTTGGCCCGGTGTTCGGCGGCTTCGTGCTGTCGGCCTTCGGTGACGGCATCTGGCGGGCGATCTTCGCCATCAACCTGCCGCTGGGCTTGATTTCGATCTGGCTTCTGCTGGCCAAGGTTCCGGCCGATGCGCCGACGGAGAAACGCAGCCTGGATCTCGGCGGTGCAGCGCTCGCGACATTGGCTTTCGGTGCGCTTGCCTATGGGCTGACCTCGATGAGCGCCAGCGGCGAGGGCCTCATGGC
>NZ_RZPW01001291.1:0-865 GCF_003998455.1 Mesorhizobium sp. M7A.F.Ca.CA.001.08.2.1
GCTAGCAACAGACCAAGGAAATCATAATTTGTCGAGCTCGCCGCTTCTCGTATGGACCGGTCGTTGTCGCCGTTTTGATGACCTCGGGACGATCGTGGGGCCAAATTGCTTGCCTAGTGGAGGTCAGCGTCGTCGACGGGCGGAGGCGCGAAGACCGAGATCGCCTTTGGATGGACCTTGAAATGGGCTGGTGTCGAGGTGACGATCTCACCATCGGTGTTGACCGGCATCGGCTTCTCCGTCTCGATGTCGAACTCGACGCACCTAGCCGTGCGCACCTCTCGCCAGGCGCCATGCCTTCCAGACCGGAAGGAGCGGAGCATCAGCGCCAGCTTCCAGAGGTTCGTCATTTCCAAGCTATAAAGATCGAGATGTCCGTCATCGATCTCGGCCGTCTCTTCCACCACGTTGCCGCCGCCGTAATGGCGACCGTTTCCCACCGCAATCTGGTAGGTTTCGACGTCGGTCGACGCGCCTTTCTCAATAATCTTCGCGTGGAATCGCGTGGCCCGCGTCAACACTTTCACCGCCGCCAGCGCATAGCCGAGCCTGCCGAAACGCTTCTTCAAAGTGGGATCCAGACCCTTCGCCAATTCAGTGCTGAGTCCGATACTCGCAACGTTGAAGAAGGCATTGCCATTGACCGTGCCGATATCGATCTGCCGGAGTCGGCCCCGCACGATCACGTCAGCGGCCTGCAGAAGGTCCATAGGGATGTCGAGTGTGCGAGCGAGGTCATTAGCCGTTCCCATAGGAATAATGCCCATCGGCAGGCGGCTTTCCACTACAGCCATCGCCGCCGCCGACAACGAACCATCGCCACCGCACACGACCACAAGGTCCGCCGTTTGGCGCAAGCGAACGA
>NZ_RZPW01001292.1:0-856 GCF_003998455.1 Mesorhizobium sp. M7A.F.Ca.CA.001.08.2.1
GTCCCAAGCCTTGGCCGGGTCCGCCTCTGCCCGCCAGCAGGGGCGGACCCACTGCAACATGGCTCCGAAAATGAAGTTTGGATTGCGCTCGGTTTCCCTGGCCGAGCATACACCGGAGGCCCGTTACTGCTCCCTCAGTGGCGGGTTTTTCAATGGCAGGTTGGCCGGTGAAGCATCACGTCGCGGTTCTCAGGACCCGTAACGCTACCCTGAATTGCTGGATTCGTTGCCCTTGGCATCGCAGACCTTGCATATCAGATCGAGACGGGAGCCAGCACCAGAACGGGCGAACTCTGCCAGAATCTCGGTCAGCACTGCGGTGTCGGAAAGGTCCAAGACATAGCGAGCCATACCACATGAAGTCGAACAGACCAGAAAGGGTTGCTGTACGGTTTTCCAAAATGGCGCGAAGCTGATCACGGACGGTGGAACAAAATCGCGCTGTCAAACTTCGGCCGTTGCACTGTTCCCATTCAGTGCTTTCCCCATGAGAACTGCCCGCTGGCCTGGCGGCGGTAGGCGCTGGGCGCGGCTTTCCGCAGATGGTCTGATGAACCGGACCTTGAGCGCATCATTGTGAGCCACGGCGATGTCATCACGGACAAACTGCGCGATGCTCAAGCAGATCGCGAGATTTCGGGCATAGCGGAAAATCTCCGGATGGTGGCGCCGCAGCCAAGCCGCGTTATCTGTTATAAGTCATCAACTGACTGAAAGCGTGGGCAGCTATGTGCAACGACTATGAGCAGCATATCGCCTGGGCCGAATATTGCAGGATGAGGCAATTGCTGGCGCTCGACATTCCCACTTATCAAACCGAACTGGATCTGCCGCAGGCGGATGACATCCGCATCAG
>NZ_RZPW01001293.1:0-855 GCF_003998455.1 Mesorhizobium sp. M7A.F.Ca.CA.001.08.2.1
GAGCTGCAACAAGGATTTCTCCTGCGTCAACGGCTTCTGCCCGTCCTTCGTCACCGTGCACGGCGCCAAGATCCGCAAGGCCGAGGGCCTGGCCGGCAAGGCCGATCCGCTGGAAGGCGTGCCCGTGCCGGCGCAATTCCCGCTTGGCGAGCAAGGCTGGGCGGCGATCATCGACGGCGTCGGCGGCACCGGCGTCGTCACCGTCGGTGCGGTGCTCGGCATGGCGGCGCATCTTGAGGACAAGGGCTGCGGCATGATCGACATGGCCGGCCTCGCCCAGAAGGGCGGCTCGGTGTTCACCCATGTCCGCATCGCTCGTACCCCGGACGACATCCATGCGATCCGCGTTTCGGCGGGGAAGGCCGATCTCGTGCTTGGCTGCGATCTCGTCGTGTCGGGCGCCAAGAAGGTGCTGACCGCGGTGCGCGAGGGCCACACCATCTTCGTCGCCAACACCGCCGAGATCATGCCCGGCGAATTCGCCCGCTCGGCCGATTTTTCGTTGCCGATAGAGCGGCTGAAAAAGGCGATCCGCGCGGCTGCGGGCGACGACAAGGCACATTTCTTCGATGCCACCCGCACTGCCACGGCACTTTTCGGCAATTCGCTCGGCGCCAACATGTTCATGCTTGGCTTTGCCTTCCAGCACAGCGGCCTGCCGCTGTCGGCCGAGGCGGTCGAGAAGGCGATCGAGCTCAATGGCGAAGCCGTGGCGATGAACATCGCCGCCTTCCGCTGGGGCCGTCGCGCTGCCCATCAGCCGGATTTCGTGCGCGGGCTGGTTGCCCAGCCGGGTCCGACCGCGGCTGGAAAGGCAGGCCAGGCCACGGATACCGCCGAGACGCTGGACGACAT
>NZ_RZPW01001294.1:0-853 GCF_003998455.1 Mesorhizobium sp. M7A.F.Ca.CA.001.08.2.1
CAGCACCATCGTGCTCGTCGGCCAGGGCGCCGTCCCCGAACTGCCGATCTCGACCATCGTCGGCAAGGAACTGGTGCTGCGCGGCAGCTTCCGCTTCGCAGGCGCGTTTTCTCGCCGCCAAGCTCATTGGTTCGGGCCGGATCGACGTGGCGCCGCTGCTCAGCGCGACCATGCCGGTCACTGATGCCAATGACGCCTTCCTGCTGGCAGGCGACAAGAGCCGGGCGATCAAGGTACAGATCGCCTTCGCCTGAACGCAGTCGTCGCGCGGCGATCGCCTTCCGCCGCGCGACGCAGGCTGCCGCCACGTTCCGCGAGGTGGGGGGTGCCCAACGGATACTTTCCTTGGCCGGGCTCTCCGTTAGTTTCGATGGGAGGAAGACCCTCGATACGATGCGCCTCATAGCACGCACCGCGAAACCCGCCGGTGCTCCCCTTTTTCCAAATTCTAAGAGAAGACCGCCATGTCCAGCAAGAAACCCGTAGCCATCGTCTTCGACACATTCGGATCCGTGGTGGACTGGCGCGGCAGCCTGGTCGCCGAAATGAAGGAACTCGGTGGCAAGCGCGGCGTCAACGGCGACTGGGCCGCCGTCGCCGACGCATGGCGCCACGGCTATCACCGGATGCTCGATGAAGTAACCACGGGCACGCGGGACTACGGCCTCCTCGACGACCTGCATCGCGAACTGCTCGACGAGGCCATGCGCGATGTTGGCGTCACCGGCTTCAGAGAGGACGACCTGCGCGACATCAACCTCGGCTGGCATCGCGTCAAGGCCTGGCCGGATGCCGTGGCGGGCCTGACGCGGCTGAAGACCAAATACATCGTCGGCTCGCTTTCGAACGGCAA
>NZ_RZPW01001295.1:0-850 GCF_003998455.1 Mesorhizobium sp. M7A.F.Ca.CA.001.08.2.1
CGACATGGTCGGCCGAAAGCGCTTCGCCGTCATCGTCGGCAAGGTAGACGCCAAGGCCAGCGCCGTTTTCCACGCCATCGCCGGCGGCCGGCTGGCCGGCCTGACCGGCGGCTTCGAGATAGGGCGAGATGCAGGGGCGCAGCTGCCCGCTGTAGGAAAGATAGCTGTTGTCGTCCGGATGGTAGGAGCGATAGCGGCTGGCGCACCAGGCGAGATGCGGACGCGGCAGGTCGGCTGCCTTGGGCGCGATGGCGCCGGTGACCGTCGGGTCGGGCGGTGTTTCCTGCGGTTTGGCGGGGATGTCGGGCGGCGCCGGCTGGGCGGCCGGCAGGCGTTCGAGGCCCTGCCCGGCTTTGTTCACCGGCCGCGCCTTCTTGGTCCACAGCTCCGCCACGCTGACGGTGGCCGTTGCCTGGCGCGGCGGCTTTGCGGCAAGCAGCCAGGCGGCGAAGCCCAGTCCGCTGCCGAAGACCGCAAGGGTCAGCACGAAGCCGCAGACCAGTCCCAAAACCGCTTTCACGACACGCTCCTTCAGTCCCTGCTCATAGAATGCGGGGCCTCAAGGCTGGTTCCAGAAAAACGCTGGCGCGCGCGCCGGCGTTGCCGCCGGGCGCAGCCGCCAAGGGAGGCTCGAAACCCCGCCCAGACACAGTTCAGAAACAATATTCAACAGTTCGGAAAAACTGCCGAAAAGATCGGATGGCATAAGCGTCCCACAACAACTGGGAAAAATGGCCGTGCCGGGCAACGCCCGGCCTGGACGGGAAAGTATGGAAATGGATCACGGTGTCGATATCGCCGAACTGGACGCGGAACGATCGGGGCTGGAAAGCGGCCCGGCGGGTGTAGC
>NZ_RZPW01001296.1:0-850 GCF_003998455.1 Mesorhizobium sp. M7A.F.Ca.CA.001.08.2.1
AGCTTACGAGTATGCGTGCCTCGCTGGCGAGCTTGCCCACATTCGCGCGAACTAGAGACGCTGGCGATACGTGCGGACAGCAGATAGACTGACACACAGCAAGGGGCCTCCGAATGTGATGAAGCAGCCCACGCTAGGCGCGAGTTGGGCGCAGTCACTCAGCAGCTGCCGGTGTGATCATCACCGACGAAGCCTGTCGGCGAGACGGAGCCCAAGGGCCAAGATCGTCAAGGTGGGATTCGCCTGGCTGGATGTTGCCAGAACCGAGCCGCCCGCGATGTGCAGGTTCATCAGTCCATGAACTCGGCATTCAGCATCAACAACCCCGTCGGTCGGGCTCGCAGACATTCGCGTGGTACCGAGATGATGACCGTCCATGGCGCCTGATTTGCCTGCCATTTCGACCACATGGCCAGGTTCAAATCCTGAAATGGTAGCTCCGATCTTCTCCAGCTTCCAACCGAGCAGTCGATAGGCGCGCGCGACGCTTTGGAGATCGTTGTTCGTGGTTTTCCAATCGACGCGCAGCTTCGGCATACCCAATCGGTCGCGTTCGCTCACCAACGTCAGTCTGCTTGCGGGGGTTCGGCTCCTGTTCCGAATGAAACTCAAGATTGACCACATTGGCGCGCGGCCCCAATACGATGGAGGGCAGCTTTCGCCGTGCGAAAGTTCTGTTCGCCATCCAGCGCAAACCGAAGCGCCCGAGGCGCACTGGCGAGGATACGACGTTCTGAACGTGCGCGAGCTTTTCGTCCAGCGTCATTGAATGTTGCAGCCGACCTCTGAGGTGTTTCGGGAGAAATGTCCTTTTCACGAGATACATCGCCGAGAGGATCGGGTCGTTGTG
>NZ_RZPW01001297.1:0-848 GCF_003998455.1 Mesorhizobium sp. M7A.F.Ca.CA.001.08.2.1
GATCCATGCAGGAGAAGCAGCGGCATGCCGGTTCCGGCTTCGATAAAATGCAGGCGCAGACCATCAATTGCCATCATACGTCCGCATGTCAGGCTGGCGATCGCACGTTTGGCGCGGATGGCGTTGTATCCCGCTAGTGCCGCTAATGCAGCGATGGACAATCCGGCCGCTAGTTTCGCCCCGTCTCTGTCCAACGCCATGCGCGTGCCTCAGAAGCTGTCTGCGTGACCCAACCTTCGAGGTCACAGCTTGTTCCGCCAGACCCTGTGCCTGGCGCGGAAGGCTTTTCAACGTCTGGCGATCGCCATGGCCGCGATCTTGCAATGATCCATGCTTGCGTCCCGAGGAGATGCTCTCCGGGATAAACGATCGTTCCATCATCGCGCACACAGCGCCTGGCGTCAGGCTGGCCTCCTCAGCATGACCGGCCCCAAGAGTATGCATGACGCGTTCGCCTTCTCCAGCAGGTAGTCGGAAATAATGCGGCGGTGGCACCGCCAGCAGACGGCTTCCGCGCACATGATTGGGCAGCGATGCCGGCTGCTAAGCTCTCGCAGTTCCGCCAAGCCTTTGGCGAACGGCTCCGCCGGTGAGTGCTGTCTGCTAACGTGGCTCTCTTTGGAAAAGTAAGCCCGCTGCCTGGGCGGGGGGCTTGGGGTTAGGCAGCGGGCTTCGTAGGCGATTAGGGGTTCAGAACCCACGCAAACGATGCTCTCAGAGTGTTAATGAGACCTTAACGAAGCTCGGAGCGTTTTACCAATCTTGGCGACCTGTGGATAACCCTCGCAGTTACGCGTTCAATGACAGAGTTGAGGTCGACGGCTTCGCGGTCATGCTGTTCTTCGACA
>NZ_RZPW01001298.1:0-847 GCF_003998455.1 Mesorhizobium sp. M7A.F.Ca.CA.001.08.2.1
CTCTTGCGCGCATAAAAGGACAGGCGGCGGTCGTGTTCCCCAAGACAATCGATCGCCGCAAATCCCAAAGATACAGCACCGCCTGTCCTTTTATGCGCGCAAGAGACGCTGTAGTACTTTGTCCTGCGCGGGATTCCTTTCGATCCAAGATCAGCGCAAACAAAGCATAGATCCCGGCTTCGGGACCATTGGCAGCCTGATGGGCGTGCGGGAGACGGATGATGGCGGATGCAAAGACGGACGTGCCGAGCGATGCGTTGCCGCTGTTCTATTCGAGGCCCGAGGCGCTCAATCCGGCGCGGCACGGCTCGCTTGGCCTGACAGCGCGCAGTGACTTCGGCTTCGCCCGCTCGGCGCACGCCATTCCGGTGGTCGCGTCGGAGATGCCGGCGGCGATGCGCTCCTACCCGATCGTCTTCATCGGCCCGACCAAGTCGCCGGTGATCATCACCGGCGTGCGCCAGAACGAGAATCTGTTCGTCGATGCCGACGGCAAATGGACCGGGCCGCACTACATCCCCGCCTATGTCCGCCGCTATCCCTTCATCCTGGCCGAAGACCCGACATCGGCCGGCCGGCTGACGCTGTGCGCCGACCGGGCAAGCGACCGTGTCGTCGACCAGCTGCTGGCGCCGTTGCGCGACGACAAGATCGCGCCGTTCTTCGCCGGCAACGAGCCGACCGAAGCGACCAGACAGGCGCTCGCCTTCTGCAACCAGTTCCAGATCGACTTCCGAGCCACCCGCGAGATGGTCGAAAAGATCGATGCGCACGGCCTGTTTTCGCCGCGCCAGAGCAAGGTGACGCTGGAGGGTGGCGAGGTGCTCAACCTCACCGACTTCCAGGT
>NZ_RZPW01001299.1:0-845 GCF_003998455.1 Mesorhizobium sp. M7A.F.Ca.CA.001.08.2.1
GGCTGATGGCAGCCGAAAAATCATTGGCATCGAAGCTCGGGCCGGAGCCGTTCAAGCCGCCGCCGCTGATGTTGTAGCCGTCATGCTCGGTATGGGCGAACTGGCCTGAAGCAAAGACCCCGAAACTTTCCGAAACCGGCACCATTCCAGAACCGGATGCGGGCGAGAGATGCAGGTCAGCATCGAGCGCGTCGCGGTTTATGCCGTAGAGAGCCTCGATTGCCACCGCGACCGCGCCGGCGTTGGTGGCACTGGTCGGCGCCGCCGCAATGCCAAAATTGACTGGCGTGGCACGCAGGAACACGCTGCCATTCGGGCCTGTGACGATCGCATAGGTGAAAAGCGAACCCGGTGTGCCGGGCACGCCTGCGACGCTGAACGTCCCGGTGACCGGGCCGTTGGTCGAAACAATGAGCGGTATGTCGGTCGGCTCGGCAAATTGCGGCGTGCCGAGCAGGTTGACGATGATGGTATTGGCGCCGGTTGCCGAAAACGCATCGGCAATGAGCTGATCCGACTGAGATGTCTGCTGGTTGATGTCGAGGCCGATGCTGGCACCGTTGAGGGTGAGGCCGCCTAGCGTCAACACATCGCCAGCGACACCGTTCGTCATGTCGATCAGCGAATTCGTCGCGATGATCGAACCCGGCATGGTGACGTTGCCGTTGATGAACAGCGTCGAGCCACTGCCCAGGTTGAGGTGGTTGATGCCTTGCGTGCCGCCGCTGAAGCGCAGCGTGGAATTGTCGGAGGAAAAATTGTCGAAGCCGGTAAAGTTCTGGCTCTTGCCGCCGGCAGCGAGATCGGTGCCGGTGATGGTGCCGTTGGCGCCCGTGCCGCTGAAC
>NZ_RZPW01000129.1:0-10649 GCF_003998455.1 Mesorhizobium sp. M7A.F.Ca.CA.001.08.2.1
CGCTACGAGCGGGCGGCGTGCAAGACGACATGATGACCAAGCCAACTCCTATCCTGTTCGACTGCGATCCCGGCCACGACGACGCCATCGCCCTGGTCATGGCGCATCGCTCGCCGGCCATCGAACTCATCGGCGTCACCACGACCTGCGGCAATGCGGAAGTCGAGAAGACGACCGCCAATGCCTTGCGCATCCTGGAGTATATCGGCGCCGGCGACGTGCCTGTCGCGCAGGGCTGTCACCGCCCGCTGGCGCGCCCGCTGGTGCTCGGCACCGCCGATGGCCCGAGCGGGCTCGAGGGCTCGCCCTACCTGCCGCAGGCGACGATCAAGCCGGTTGACCAGCATGCCGTCGATTTCCTGGCCGACAGGCTGCGCGCCGCGCCCGAACCGATCCTGGTCGTTGCCACCGGCCCGCTCAGCAATATCGGCCTGATGATCCTCAAGCATCGCGACGTGCTGCCCAAGATCAAGGAACTGATCTGGATGGGCGGCGTGTTCTACCGCAAGAGCGAGATCATCACGCCGACCGAATTCAACGCGTTCTGCGATCCCGAAGCGCTGAAGATCGTGCTGGACAGCGGCGTGCCGATCCTGATGGTCGGCCTCGACGTCACCATGCAGGTGCTGATCGAGGCGCCGCAATATGCCGAACTCGCCACCATCGACACGCCGCTCGGCCGGCTCGTCAACGACTGGCTGCTGTTCTACGAGAAGCTGCACCGCAACTCGATGGGCGTCGGCGGCGCCATGCACGATCCGCTGGCGCTGGCGCTGGCCATCGACCCGACATTGGTGCGCACGCGCCCTGCCCATATCGGCGTCGATCTGTCCGGCACCTACGCCTTCGGCGCGACCATCGCCGACTACTGGGGCGAGCGCGGTGAAAAGGACAATGCCCGCATCGCCCATGAGGTCGACGCGGACCGCTTCTTCAAGCTGATGTTCGATCTCCTGCGGGACTGAACATCCAACGGACTGAGGGTTAGCGGAACAGATATTTCGAGACTTCCGGGTTGCCGCGACGCCACATCACATTGTCCAGGAAGTAATGGTGCACGTTGATGAATATCCACGCGATGAAGAGGAAAAGCGACGAGCCGAGCACCTGTTTGTCGTAGGGAACCAGGGCACTCAGCGCCATCGGCACCAGCCAGAAACCGAGAGCACCGAGAATTGTGCCAGCGATGATGAATATCAGCACCCGCAGCCTGTACATCGGCCCAAGAATGGACAGCACCCTGAATTCCGGATCCTTGACGGCATCCGCGCGGTCGCGCTCGACATTGGTCTGGTAACGCCAGACCACCGCCAAATACTGCAACGAATGGAGCGCCGGTACCACGAGCAGCCAAAGCGGGTTCAATCTCACGAACAGAATCCAGGCATAGAGGGTCGTGACGTAAGCGACGACGCCGTTATACGGTAGCGCGCCGCCATGTTTGCGCCAGCGATTGACGAACATCACGGCGGTGGCCGCCGAGGAGGCAGCGGCGACCGCGAGCGCGATGTTGAGGAGCCAGGGCGGGACAGCGAATGTGTAGTAGTCCAGGCCCCAGTACTGCCTTTCGGTGATCACCACGTTTGTCTGGAGCCAGGCGAACAGCCACACGGCATATCCGTTGAACAGCAGCGCTTTCTTGTCCTGGTCGCTGAAGAATTTGCGCTTCAGCACCGCGTCCACCATCAGCATGCCATAGCCTTGCTTGACGTAGTGCCAGCCGACGAAAAAGCCCATCGCGTTGGTGGCATATCCCAGCAGGCGGGCGTTGCCGGTTACGGAGCCATAGGCGAAGAAAGCGACCATGATCATTGGGACGGCAATGCCCGCGATGATGTAGCGGATCTGGAGACTTCTGTCGTATCCGTCACCGCGCACCTTGCGTGCGAAATTGCGATAGAAAATCTGGTAGGAATGGGCAAAGTGCGGCTGGTTGATGAGATGCGACAGCAAGAACGCCGCCAGCGCCACGACGCCCTCATATTTGAGCGGCACGAAATACAGGACCGGCAGGATCAGGAACGCGCTCCCGCCGAGCATGAAAAAATCGATGAACGGACCAAACAGGTATTTCTGTGGAGGCGCCGCGACCGAGACCGGAGCATCCGCCGAAAGGTGAAGTGCCATGCTGCCTTCTCCCTGTGATTGTTTATCTAGCCATCAACCTGATAGGAATTTTTTCTTGACTCCCTGCCCTCAGCTATGGTACATTTTTGTCCATGGTGCTGATTTGCGCCAGCGACCCGCCGCACAGGCGGGTTTTTCGTTTAATACTCCCTCCACCTATGCGCCTGCGAAGGCTCCGAAGGAACCCATCAACCAGAACTGCTCGCCAACACCAAGTTCTTGTAGATCAGGAACGCCAGCGTACAGATCGCGGCCATCGAGATCGGCACCCCGAACGGTACGACGCCTTTGCGATCCATATGCTGGACGTAGAGCCGGAACGCCCCCTCAGGCAGCATGAACGGGGTTTTCACCACCATCACCGTGATCAGAGCAAAGACCAGCAACAACATGGAAAACAGGACGAGACTGCTGCCCCCGATCAGGAACGGCATGACCGCCATCAGCTTGACATCGCCGGCGCCGATCTTGCGCAAGGCCCAGAATGGGAAGAGTGCGACAAACAGGAGAAGCCCGGCAAGGGCGCTCAGCCCCATGTCCCACCACGACCCGGATTGGAGCGACAGCAACAGCAAGCCCCCCGCACCCAGGCAGAGCAGCAGCAGCACGTCACGATTGGAAATCTTCTGGGCGGTGAAATCGACCCACGCAATCCTTGCCAGCAAAGGGATGGCGAGCGCCTTCAGCAGCAGTGCTTCGACGAGCAGCATGCTAGCGCTCGATATTCTGCACGCTGGACGACAGCAGCTTCAGATTGTTGGCGACGGTCGGGTCGTTGGGCGCCAGTTCGTAAGCCTTGAGGAAGTTCGAGCGGGCATCCTGCAACTTGCCGCGCAGCAGATAGGAATAGCCGACATTGTTGTAATATTCGGGCGTCGCGCCGCCCAGCTTGAAGGCCCTGGCATAGGCCCGGTCGGACAGGTCGAAACGGTGGATCCGGTCGGTGCAGGCGGCCAGCCCCATCCAGGCGTTGCCGTCATTGGGCGCCAGTTGCGTCGCCTTGAAGAACAGCGCGCCGGCATTGCCGTAATTTTCGGCGCGGAACTGGTTCTTGGCCTCCGCGACGGCCTGGTCGGAGGCGTAATACTCGACGTCGCTGACCGTTTTCAGCCCGTCGAAAGCATCGCCAAAGGACGTCACGTCGCCCTTCGACGGCTCATTCGTGCGCACGACACCGTCGGTTGTGTCCGCCGTCTGGCAGCCGGCAAGCACCGCCATGAGCAGACAGGCCGCGGCCGCGATAACCCTCTTCATAGATGTGTCCCCTGGGGTTCCCGACTCACATTAGGACCAAATGATATACCAAACTAGAAGAAAACGCCTTTCATTCGGATGATCAGCGGCAACATGATAACCATCATCACGACTGGGAAGATGCAAAGCCCGAGCGGGATCATCATTTTGACAGGAAGCGCGTTGGCACGTTCTTCGGCATGCAAGATCCGCTGGCTGCGCATCTCGTCGCTGTAGATGCGCAAGGCTTCCGTCAGGCTGGTGCCCAGCTCTTCCGATTGCCGGAACAGCACCGACAGCGCACGTGCCTCCTCCAGACCGATACGATCTGAGAGTTCCTTCAGAGCCTCACGCAGGGGTTTACCCGCTCGCAACTGCAAAGTCATGATCGACAACTGGATGCCGAGCCATTTGTGCGTGCCGGCAAGTTCGGCGCCGACGCGCTCCACGGCCGCTTCGAGGCTCATGCCGGCATCAGCACAGGTTATCATCATGTCCATGAAATCGGGGAAACCGCGGCGGTAGACCTGTTTCTGTCCATTTTCGAATCGATCGAGTGCAATGCTGGGAATGACCAAGCAACCAAGCCCGATCAATGCTGAACCGGCGAACGCCACGAAGCCGGGTATCCTTGGCGGTAGCACGGCACTCAAAATGGCATAGCAAGCGAGAAAGCCGATACATACTGCACTGAGACGAGACAACGTATAGATTATAGGCGCGCTTGGTTGATGAAATCCGGCTCGAAACAGTTTCGCTTCCAGCGCATTCGGTTCGCCGCGTTCCTTTTCCAAAGCTCGGAAATAGGCATCGACAGGCCGCTGCGCGGAGATCTTGTTGAGTTCCTGCTGCGCGTAAAGCGACCGGCGATTGGTCCCCTCAGACAAGAGGCTCTGAGCAACCAGCCTCCTTGTCTGGATGGCCGGCATGACAACCAAGGCACCCAACACAAACAGCGCCGCAGCTGCCAGGAAGACGGCAAGGGATAGAAGAATGGCTGGATCTTCGAGACTCATTAGAATTTCCACGCCCTCCTTTAGATATCGAAATTGACCATGCGGTACATGATGAAATCGCCGAGTAGCGCCCAAGATCCGAAAATTACGAAAACCGGGAAGATCAGCGGGCTACCCCAAACGTCTCCATAGAATTTCGGAGCGACGACAAGGAGAATGCAGAACATGATGACCGGAAACAACGAGATGATCCAGGCCGACATGCGGCCTTCTGCCGAGAGCGCCTTGATCTTCATGCGCAGCTTGCGCCGTTCTCGCAAAACAGACGACAGATTGGCCAGGATCTCGGTCAGATTTCCGCCGGTCTTGGCCTGTATGGAGAGCGAAACCGACAGCAAATGGAGACCTTCGAAACCAACGCGTTGCGAGAGTTTTCGGACGGCTTGCTCAAGGCTGAGGCCAAAGGTGATTTCGTCGGAGACGATTCCGAATTCTGTGCCGAGAGGGTCCGGCATTTCCCGCGCGACCAGTCCGATCGCCACAGTGGTTGGATGACCCGCCCGTAACGAGCGGACGATCATGTCGAGTGCGTCCGGAAGCTGGGCGGCGAATTTCTGGATCCGCTTGTTGCGCGCTCGCCGAAGAACGAGAAGCGGAAGGACAAGCCCAACGACCAGAAACACAATGATGGCGACAATGGCTGAGAAACCCAATAGCAATGGCAACATGAGTGCCAGGACCAGGCCGGCGAGCAGGAAAACTGCCGCGAAAGCGAGTGGGTTTCCGGTAATGCCGGACTGGGTGTAAAGGCGATTCAAGGCGATCGCGCCGAAAACAAAATCGCCCGATGCTGTAAGCCCTCGTTCTTGCAGCAAACCCTGCAGGCTTTGTTCGGCTGGCGATTCTTCACCCAGTCGCTGCAAGCGTCGATTGATAATCCCCGCTTTCGCCCGTCGGCCGGCAAAAGACAGGTAGAAGGATTCGGCAGCAAGGATCACTGACGCAGCCGCCAACACATAAATGAAGTAAAGGAGCGTCTGGCCCGTCAGCATCAGAGCGCAACCTGCGGGTTGAAGGCATCCTTGGCGAAATGGTGGCCCAGCGTCGCCGCCTCCTGGGCAAAACGCGGTCGCACACCGGTGGCGCGAAACTCTCCGATAATGGCGCCGTCGGCGGCCACGTCGCGCCGGATGAAGTGATAAATTTCCTGTAGCTGGACGACATTGCCCTCCATGCCAGTCAATTCCGATATGGAGGTGACACGCCGGCCGCCGTCCGAAAGACGCTGTGTCTGCACGATGATGTCGATGGCCGAGGCGATCTGCGCCCGAATAGAATCGTTGCTCATCGGCATGCCGGCCATGCCGACCATCTGCTCCAGCCGCGAGATCGCGTCGCGCGGGGTGTTGGCGTGTATGGTGGTCATCGATCCCTCATGGCCGGTGTTCATCGCCTGGAGCATGTCGAAGGCTTCCTCGCCACGCACCTCGCCAACGATGATGCGGTCCGGCCGCATGCGCAACGCGTTCTTCAGCAATTCACGCTGGCGCACCTCGCCTTTCCCCTCGACATTGGGCGGGCGTGTCTCCAGACGGCCGACATGCGGCTGCTGCAATTGCAGTTCCGCCGCATCCTCGATGGTGATCAGCCGCTCTTTCGAGGGAATGTAACTCGACAATGCATTGAGCAAGGTGGTCTTGCCGCTGCCGGTGCCTCCCGAAACGAGAATCGATTTGCGCGCCTGGACGGCGATCCGCAGCAGGTCGATCATGGGTGGACGGATCGAATTGAACGCCATCAAACGCTCGAGCGAATAGCGATTTTTAGAGAATTTGCGGATCGACACCAGCGGGCCGTCGACCGAGATCGGCCGCACCGCGATGTTGACGCGTGAGCCGTCCGCCAATCGTGCGTCGACCATTGGTGCGGATTCGTCGACCCGCCGACCGATCGCCGAGACGATCTTGTTGATGATCCGCAAGAGATGCGCCTCGTCGCGGAAACGGATCGAAGTTTCCTCGATAATACCGCGCCGCTCGATGAAGACCCGTTTGTGGGTGTTGATCAATATATCGGCGATGGAGTCATCCTTGAGCAACGGTTCGATCGGCCCGAGTCCCAGCATCTCGTCGGCAGTGTCGCTGGTTAGCTGATCGAGCTCTCGAGCATTTAGCGGCACGGTTCGATTTCGCACGAACTCACGCACGATGGGACGGATCTCATTCAGGATCTCGTCCTTGGAAGCATTTTCAAGGGCGGTTAGATTGAACCGATCGATAAGATGGCGATGAAGCTCGACCTTGAGCGTCAAGAATTCTTCACGGCGCGATTCAGCATCGGTGATTGGCGCAAGGGCAGGAGCAACAGGCGGCACCACCAGCGGCTCAACCTTTGTCACTGCCTGGTGTTCGCTTGACCCCTTGATGAACCGCCCCAGCATATTTGCTTATACTCCCCTTAACCCTCATTAGGGGAAACTAACTGTTAACCACGGCAGGCACAAGCGCCGAGGTGGTCGGCGTGCTTTCAATACTTTCCACATAGTTAAGATCAGAGGCCTGTAATAATGCGCTTATTTGGAATGGCTGCCGGTTCGCGGCTGGAGCGTCGATATCGCTTTCTACGCTCATCCGATTTCCCGGAACGAACCGTCCGATATGTGCAGCTAACCCCTTAGATATAAAGGAATATGCATTCTTACTAATGCTTCCTCAATCTTGCCACATCCGCGGCCGAATTGTGAACAAATGGTTAAGGCGCTGGAAAAATGAAAAGAATCAAGCCGTTGAGAAAATTCATGCGTGTAATGTTCTCGCCGAATCATGTATATGAAAGTTAAGGAACTCTTAATCTCGTTTGACTCTGCGTTTTCGCGGGACCTAGGATCGAGGAGACGGGGGATGCTTGGGTATGGATTTCATCCTTTGCTCTGTCTCGTCGGGTTCCAACCTCCAAAGGGAGAAATTGACATGAAGAAGCTCATGACGATGACCCGGCAGTTCCGCGACGACGAAAACGGCGCTGCCATGGTCGAATATACTGTCCTGCTGGGCATTATCACCGTGGCTGTTATCGCCACCGTCGCGCTTGTCGGCACCTGGGTGAGTACCGAGTGGACAACGCTCAATACCACCTTGAACACGGCGACAACTCCGGCTCCGTGAAGCTTCGAGAAGGCCCAGGTAGCAGGGCCTGGGCCTTCTCTTCCGGCCGAAAGCGATCCACTTGTGGAGTGATCGAAAATGATTGGGCAGGCTTCTTATGCGCGCTAACACCGTCATCATGATCGTTCTCGCCGGCGTGTTTGGCGTGCTGGCGGTGGTGCTCGCCAACATCTGGCTGGCCAACCAGCGCGGCGCCATGGCGCGAACCGAGGACATTCAGCGCGATACCGTTGTCGTAGCAGCCGTGGCACTGAAGTTCGGCGATACGCTGTCTGCCGACAAATTGCGTGAAGTCGCATGGCCTGCGGGCGCGGTTCCATCGGGTGCCTTCAAGACGACCAAGGAGCTCCTGACGGGCGACTCGAAGCAAGCTCTGCAGGCGATCGGAGTGAACGAGCCTGTCCTTGCTACGAAGATCACCGGCCCCGGCCAGCGCGCCACGCTTTCGGCGGTGCTCGGCGAGGGCATGAAAGCCGTTTCCATCCGCGTCAACGACGTGTTGGGCGTCGCTGGTTTCGTCTTCCCAGGCGACCGGGTCGATGTGCTTTTGACGCGAACGGTCCGCGGCGACGATGGCGCGGACAAGAGTTTTGTTGACGTGCTTCTGCAAAGCATGAAGGTGCTTGCCGTCGACCAGGTCGCCGACGAAAGCAAGGATAGCCCGACTGTTGTTAAATCCGTGACGCTCGAAGCCAGCACGAGGGACGCGCAGAAGCTGACGCTGGCGGCAGGCGCCGGCCAATTGTCGCTGGCGCTTCGCCAGGCCGCAGCCAGCAAGGGCGAGACGACCGAGCGGGTGACGCTTTCCGACCTGACCAGCGAAACGCCGGCAGACGTCGCCGCCAGGCAGGCGGAACTCGACAGGAAGGCAGCATCGGAAGCCGAGGCCGCCGCCGAGCGCAAGCGCGCCGAGGACAAGATCGCCGGGCTGACGCAGGCCGTAGAGCGGGTGGGAAGCCGCCTCGACGAACTGGGCAAGGTTAAGCCCGCTCCAGTCCCGATGGCGCAGCCAGTCGTCAAGGAAGTGGTCAAATACGTGCAGGCTGAACCTCCGGCACGGGCGACGATAGGCGTTTTTCGGGGCGTGAAGCTCGAGACATATGACGTGCCGCGACAACCATGATAAGGTGCGGCTAATAAACAGGGCTGCCACCAGCAGCGAGTGGGGAGACGGGGATGCAAGGATACTGCTCAGGGATAGCGACGGCAGCATTGTCATGTCTGACGGCGCTGTTGCTGTCGGGCCTGGCGACCAATGCGGCCGACCGCTTCATTGACGTGTCGACCCCCGCCGTCCATCGTATTTTCCTGCCGATGTCGCAATCGGTGACGATCCAGGTGAGTGCCAATCTGGGCGATATCGTCGTCGGCGACGAGAAGATCGCCGACGCCCAGCCGATGACCGACCGCACGCTCTACGTCATCGGCAAGGGCGCCGGCACCACCACGGTCAATCTGTTCTCCACCGACAAGCGTTCGCTCGGCGCCCTCCAGATCGAAGTCGGCGTCGATGTCAGCGATATGGCGCAGGCGATCCGCCAGGTGGCGCCGAAGTCGCGCATCGAGATCGGCTCGGTCAACGGCAGGGTCAGGCTCGGCGGCCATGTCAAGGACGGCGCCACACTGGCGACGATCATGGACGTGGCGAAGCAGTACGGACCCGACGACATCATCAATTCCGTCACGGTCGACGACAGCCAGCAGGTCAATCTCGAGGTGCGTGTGCTGGAAGCTAAGCGCAATGCCGGGCGCGATCTCGGCGTGTCGATCCAGAGCAGGAACAGCAGCGGCACAACGCGAGCCGGAAGCGGCATTGCCACTGTCGACAAGGACGGCGCAATGCTCGGCGCGGGCGATCTCGTGAGCGGCATTTTGTCGAATTCAAACCCGTTCGCAGCTTTGATCACCCGCGTCATCGACAGCAACATCAAGGTCGATTTGATCATCGAAGCGCTAGAGGCCAAGGGCGTTGTTCGTACTCTGGCCGAGCCCAACCTGACCACACTTTCCGGCGAAGAAGCCAGCTTCAATGCCGGTGGCCAGGTCCCCATCCGCAGTCTTGACAAGGATGGCCAGATCCAGATCGAGTATAAGCAATTCGGCGTCAATCTTCTGTTCACGCCGGTCGTGCTCGCCGACGACAAGATCCACATCCGGCTGGCGCCTGAGGTCAGCGACTTGACCGGCTTCACCACCGCCGGCGACCCGATCTTCACCAACCGCAAACTGTCGACCGTCGTCGAATTGCGCGACGGCCAGAGCTTCGCGGTCGGCGGGCTTCTATCCAGCAAGACCACCAAGCTGCAGAACCAGGTGCCGTGGCTCGGCCAGGTGCCTGTCATCGGGACGCTGTTTCGCAATTCGAGCAATCAGAAGGAAGAAACCGAGCTGGTCGTCATCGTCACGCCGCATCTCGTGCGGCCGGTGAGACCCGGCGAGCAACTGGCGACGCCGTTCGACAAGACGCGGCCCGCCAACGATCCGGAGTTCTTCGTGCTCGGCCAGCTTGAAGTGACCAAGGATATGGTCCGCAAATATGAACTGGGCGAAGGCGTCACCGGCCCCTATGGCCACATGCTCGACTTCAAATCGAAGGACAAGATGCTCTATGTCAAGAAATAGCGCCTTGATCCTCATCGTGTGTGCCAGTGCGCTGACGGGCTGCGCCGCGGACTATCTGAACCACTACGATACGGTGACCCTGGCCGCCGGCGACACGCAGAAATTCAATTCGCTGCTGCAGACGGTCGACCCGCTTAATCCGGCGTCCAGGAATACGAAGATCGACGGCGACGGTCAGCGCGCGGCATCGGTCGCCCAGAACTACCGATTTCCACCGCCGCCGCCGCCGCCGCCGGCCATAACGGTCAATGTCGGCGCACCGGCACCTATGACGAACTGAACAGAAGGATGCGGTTTCAGTGCGTCAGGCAATACGAGGACACCTGGCGTCAGGGGAGCAGAGAGTAAGGCCATGCTGCGGACCATTCGCGCGTTCTGGCACGATCAGAGGGGAATAGCGCTGATCCTCGTCAGCGTCACGCTGCCGGCGATCATCGGCTTTTCCCTGCTGGCGATCGACATGAGCCGGGTCAACAACCTGCATAATGATTTGCAAAAGGGCGCGGATGCGCTGGCTCTTGCGGCGGCTGCCGAGCTTGACGGACAG
>NZ_RZPW01000012.1:0-25574 GCF_003998455.1 Mesorhizobium sp. M7A.F.Ca.CA.001.08.2.1
CGGCAGGGGCGCGATGAATTCGTGGGCACTTGCCAGTCGTGCCGCTTGCTCGATCTCGGCCTGGCTCGCGCCAGGCCGGCCATAGGCGATGTTCTCGGCAAGCGACCTGTGAAACAGGATCGGCTCCTGCTGCACGATCGCGATCTGCGAACGAAGGGACTCTTGGGTCACCTCGGAGACGTCCTGACCGTCTATCAGGATCCGGCGGCCGCTCAGGTCGTAGAGTCTCTGGATCAGCTTCACGAATGTTGTCTTGCCGGAACCGGAGGGTCCAACCAACCCAACCCTTTCGCCAGCTTCAATCGACAGCGAACATTCGCTATAGAGCGGCAGGGGATGGTTGGCGTAGCGGAAGTGGACGTTCTCGAAATCGATACGGCCGTTCGTGATCCGGATCGGCTTGGCCTCTGGACGATCGGCAACATCCACCTGCTGATTGTGGATGGCCACCAGTTCTTCCATATCATTAACCGAGTGCTGCACGTTGCGGACATGCATGCCGGCATCACGCAGATAGCCCTGCAGGACGATGAAGGACGTGAGAACATATGCTATCTCGCCCGGCGTTGCCTGTCCATGCGACCACAGCAGGGCATATCCGACCACCGCCACCCTGAGCGCAACCAAAGTTACGCCTTGGGTAGAGTCGATGATCGTTCCGCGCACCCAACTCCGGCGCGCGCGGTGCCGCCATTTGGTCATGATATTTGCAAGCCGGCTCGTCTTCGCGGGTCCCGGCGCCGCAAGCGCGCCGCCGAGCCTCGTGTCCCATCTGTTGGCAAGGCTGGCCGCCGGCGCGACATAGCTGAGCGACAGCGAAATCGAAAACGCAAGATAGATCAGAGAGCCGCAAGCAAAGATCAGGCCTATGACCGGCCAGTGCCAGCCGAGCAGCGCCGTCGAACCTACCCGGGAGCTGCGCGATTAATATAGTGCTGTTTAGGAGCTCCAGCGCCAACATAGCGCTCGTTACCTTGCGCACTGTGGGGCCGGCGAAGCCAGTCTGTCGAAAAGCGCTGGATGTGATGAAACTTCGGGTCGCAACATCGGATACCATGCTCAGCACCACGTCGTTAATGCCAATGAGGCGATGTTATAGCGCGACATACGTGGAACGGCCACGCGGGTAAGCCCTTTTTCAGACATTCATCCAGCGGGGATAGGTGCGGTCATATGTCCGGCCTTTCAGCGCGGTCTAAGACCGCTGGCCTCTGGAATTCGCTATGCGAGGGGCTGATGAATCTGACGCGCTGTAAGCGCATTGTCGCGCCGGCCTCTCTCGCCTCGGGATTTGTCCCGCGGTCATCGTCTAATTGTGCACCTCGCCTCTGTCCGGATCGCGCCGGCCAGTCCGTCCTGGTCGTCGTTCGGCTCAGGCGCGTGCTGCGCCGCTTGCCTCTTGGTATAGCGCAATCGGCATCAAGTAGGCTTTAAGGGCATGCTTGACCTATTCAATCTCCGCGCACCCGCTTGGATCTTCGCGGTAGCAGCCTACATCCGGTCACGACGGCCGAAGAGACCGCGGCATACTCACATTTTGGCAGCAAAAAGACGAAGCGCTGATTACAATGAGATTAAAAGGGCAATTGACACAGCGGTTTTCCGGCGAGCCGTGCGATGGCATTGGCAAATGCCGGCGCCAACGGCGGCAAGCCGGGTTCACCCATGCCCGTGGGCGGTTCGGCGCTAGGCACGATGTGGATGTCGAATTCTGGCACGTCCGTGATTCGCGCAACCGTATAGTCACTGAAGTTGCTCTGCTCGACTACGCCGTCTTTAAGCGTTATTGCTGAGCCTGCGAGACACATCGATAAGCCCATGATCGCCGCGCCCTGTATTTGCGTTTCCACAGTCCGAGGATTGACGGCCAGATTGCAGTGAACGCCGGCCGTGACCCGATGCAGCTTCGGCTGTCCGTCGGCAACAGAGGCTTCGACTACGTAGGCCACCACCGAACTGAAGGACTCGTGCACGGCCACCCCCCAAGCTCGCTCCTTGGGCAGTTGCGTCTTGCCGTACCCGCTCTTGTCCACGGCCAGTTGCAATGCGTCACGGTGGCGGGTGTGCTGATCACCGAAGAGCCGCATGCGGTAGGCCACAGGGTCTTGGTCGGTTGCACGCGCTATCTCGTCGAGCAAGGTCTCCATCACGAAAGCGGTATGGGTGGAGCCAACGCTACGCCACCACAGAACGGGCACGTTTACATCAGGATGATGCACTGTCAGGCGCATTGGAAGCGGATAGGGGGCCCGCATGCCCTCGGTCATGGAGGCATCGATGCCGTTCTTCACCATAAACTGCTCGAACACGGTTCCCGTAAGTATAGACTGGCCGACGATGCTGTGATCCCAGGCCAGCACATTGCCTTCTTTGTCAAAGCCGATCCGGGCGCGGTGCAGATGCATAGGACGGTAGTAGCCGCCCCTCATATCATCCTCGCGGCTCCAGAGCGTGCGCACCGGCGCGTTCAGTCCCGCTGCCTTGGCGGCCTTGGCTATTTCGCAGGCCTCGATCACGGTGTCGTAGGTGCTGGAAAAGCGCCGGCCGAAGCCGCCGCCCGACATCTGCACGTTAACCACGACCTGTTCCGGCTTGAGGCCGAGCGCGGTTGCGGCAGCGCCGGCATCGAGCCCGGCACTTTGGCTCCCCATCCAGATCTCGGCGCGATCGTCGGAAAGCCGAACCGTGCAGTTCAGCGGTTCCATCGCCGCGTGGGCGAGATACGGGAACACGAACTCAGCTTCTAGATTCATGGGCGCCGTTTCCAATGGCGCCATGTCGGAATCGAACTGGCGCGGGCCGGGGCGAATGGCCATCTCACGGTACTGCGCGAGTTGCTGTTCGCTGTCGACCTTTTCGACAGCCGATGTGTCCCACTCCACCTTAAGGGCATCGCGGCCCTGAGACGCCTGCCAATACCCGTCGGCCACTACCGCCACACCCTCTGCTCCGCGATCCAGCGGCACGCGCAGGACTGCCTTCACACCCTTGACCGTGCGCGCGGTGCTGTCATCGAAAGAGGCGATGCGGGCGCCGAAGACCGGTGGACGGGCGACCACGGCGGTCAGCTGCCCCGGCAGCCGGAAATCGATCCCGAAATCCTGTTGTCCGCTGCTTTTGGCGCGCGCGTCAAGCCGCCCGGTGGGGTGGCCGATGATGCGGAACTTCTTCGGATCCTTCAGTGTCACCTGCCCCGGCACGGGCTGTTCCATGGCCGCATCGGCCAGTTCGCCATAACCCAGCTTACCGCCCTCGGGGCCTAGAACCACGCCGACCTCAGTACGCAATGTGGACACATCCACGTTCCAACGCGCTGCCGCAGCGCCAAGCAGCATGGCCCGCGCCCGGGCGCCGAGCTCGCGATACTGCGTAAAGCTGTCCTTGATTGTGTTGGACCCTCCCGTGAGGTGAATGCCAAAGAGAGGATCAGCATAGGCCGGGTCGTTGGTGCCAAGCCGGCTGCGCACCAGGGTCCAGTCGGCATCGAGCTCTTCGGCCAGGATCATGGGCAATGCGGTGTGTACGCCTTGGCCAAACTCCAGCCGATTGACTGTTATGGTGACCTCGCCATTGGGCGCGATCTGCACAAAGGCAGCCGGCTGTTCCGTAAGTTTGAGGCTGCTGGCCGTCTCAGCCGCATCGGTGGACTGCGCCGCGGCGAGGTGCGGAAAAACGCCGATTGTCAGCCCGAGGGCTCCAGTCAACTTTAGAAAGCTGCGGCGCGGCAGCGCTTGAGCAGCGGTGGATCGACCCCGCTCCAGCATGTGCTGCAGCGCACGCGGCAGTTCTCTGTGATCCATGTTGGGGAACATATGTGTCTCCTTCAGACGAGAGTGCTTGCGGCGTCGGCTACAGCGGCGCGAATACGAGCATAGGTTCCACAACGGCAGATGTTTCCGGCCATGGCGGAGTCGATCTCTTCGGGGGTCGGCTGCGCGCCAGGTGACAGCGAGGCGAGCAAGGCCGTCGCGCTCATGATCTGGCCGCTCTGACAGTAGCCGCATTGCGCCACGTCGTGCCTGATCCATGCAGCGTGGACAGCCGCGCCGACACGGTCAGTGCCATCGGTTGCCTTTTCAATCGTGGTGATTTTGCCGCTTTCAACGGCGGAAATCGGCGTGCTGCACGAACGGATGGCCTCGCCATCCAGATGCACCGTACAAGCGCCGCAGAGCGCTGCGCCGCAGCCGAACTTGGTGCCGCTCATTCCGAGCGAGTCACGCAGGACCCAAAGGATCGGGGTTTCGGGGTCAACGTCAACCTCGTGCTCTCGCCCGTTGATATTCAGTGAGATCATGGCTGGTCTCCTGTTTTGGTCCAACTGAACGTGTTTGGGAGCTTCCGGGGACCGAGCGGTGTTCGCGACGAGTCCCCCCTCGCAGCAGCTAGGAAGAAATTCCCTACAGGCAGAAAGTACTGAGTTCTCGAGCGAGGAGCGCAAGACGAACCAAAATATCACCGAGCTGTTCGCCGGGCGCGTTTCATAAAAACTCCCGTCGTTGGTGCTAGGATGAATCTTTGGGGACCCATGCCACATGCCTCAATTTGGCCTCTCGGATTCAGACGTCTTGCGCGCCGAAGGTCTCTCTCGCGCTCTCACTTGCACCAATGTTAGGCGACGGTCAGCTCTTACCTTGCGCCTCACGCGCCGGTTGGATGTAACAGCCGCAGATCCTAGTCGCCAAGGGTCGGAAATGGCGTGATCGACCAATTGATCAAGTCGATGGCACGCTGAAGGATCTCCTCGGTCTGGGCAAGGTCGGGTGAAGCGGCGATGACATGTCCGATGCAGTCTCGCCAGTCACCTTTCCTGACGATCGGCGTCTTGAGTGCAGCATAGAATTTGACCTCGGCTACCCCTGATACAGCAGCCGCTTGACTGTTGCCGTCGATCCAATCGAGGGTGCCATCGCGATTAGCAACCAGGAACCTCGCGGCCGCAGTGTGCGAATGCCTTCTGCGCGAATCGCATTCGTCGCCGATGGCAAGTTTGATGTGCTCGGTGACGAGATCGACACCCCAAGCCGCGTTAACCAGTTGAGGAGTGGGCGTACCAGCAAGACGCCAATTGACTTCGATGACAACTGGCCCACGCTTCGTCCACCGGAGTTCAACATTCGTTGGCCCCCAGCCAAGGCCGAGAGCTTGCAAACAACTCAACGAAACGTCGGCGATACGCTTACGCTCGTCATCAGTCAGTACGGCCGGAAAGGTGAACCCGCGATAGACGAAATGGGGTGGGCGGCCGAAGTCGCCGGTGCCAATCCCAATAAGCTCATTTCCCATTATCTCAGCGGCATAATAGGTGCCTTCCGCGAATTCTTCGACCAGTACCCTGGGCGAGGACTGCCATTTGCGTTGCGCTGGCGAAGGCAGCCGTATGTGCTTCCCGTCCAACAGATACTTTGCATGTTCGGTCAATTCATCGACATTGCGGCACAAACGGACACCGCTACTGCCGCCGCCCACGGTTGGCTTGAGTATCACCGGCAGCCCGATCTCCGCGGCAGCTCTCTCTGCCTCTGTCGCACTCGCTGCTACGCGAAAAACAGGTACTGGAACGCCGGCCTCCGCGAGGAGTTCACGTTGAGTGAATTTATCGCAGCATCGTTCAATGGATGCAGGGTTCGGTCCCGGCAGTTCGAAATACTGGCAAAGCTTGCCTACTGTCGCATAAACCTCCTCTTCCTGGCTGGTAATGCCAGCAATCTCATGGATTGCACGTAATCGGGAACATTCCCGGATGAGCGCATCGAGATCATCTGTATCGACACGAATTGTCTCAGTCTTTTCTGCCGCAAAATTGTCGTACTGACTGGACGCTGGATCGGCCGACAGGATAATTGGACGAAGGCCAAGACGCTGGGCCGCTTGGACGTATAGCAGACCACAACCCCATGGACCACCTTCAACCAGGATGAGCGCTCTTCTTACCATTGACGTTGACCTCCGTTGAGTACTGCGGCAAACAGGCGTCGGCTTTCGATCTGCGCCTGAACTCCGAATTGCGGTGAAGGTAGCATCGTCAGCGATTTGCAGTCGCAAAGGTTCTGCAAATTTAGTTGAAGGATTTGTTGCAACGTTTTGCTTGCCAGGTGTGGGGCACGGAGTGTCTCCATGAATTAGCGGGGAGCGATGTTTAAGGGCCCAGCGTGCCTGATATGCCGGGAATGGCCATGCCAACTTTCGTGGATGGCGCGACGCCGATGGCCCGCACGAACAGGGGCATTTGGGGTTGCCGATTGGCTAAGACATGCTCGATTAAGACACGGATTTTTGGATCGCCAGCCATTGTGCGCGTGCGATAGTCCGGCCGTTTTTGAAAAAATGTCCGAAAAAGGAAGCCATCCTTCTCCGGCCCCCCTCTACAATCTAAGCGGCCCTGAGATTAATGCCGTAGCGTTCCCCCGCCCGGCGAGTTGCGGGCTGCCGCGTGACCGATTTTGACACGCCCCAGGCACGCTTCTACTGCATTAGTCCAACCAAAGCTTTTTCTTAAGTTCACGTTCTCCTTGTGCAGACGTTCTGCAATGAGGCTCTTCAACCAGTCGTTTTCCTCCTTTAGCGCGAGTTTCAGATCCTTCCAGGTGCGGTGACCTGCCACGGGTAATTTCCTCCATCTGAGATTAGAGTCCGGCCTCGATTGAAGGACGGACTGATGAAGAGAAAGCGGTTTACGGAAGAGATGGGGTATTCGGTTCAGCCCGCTGAACGCCTGGCCCCTTTTCGGATCATGACGTTTGTCTGATGCTCAGAGCCGACCTGGCAAGAGGAGATCGGCATGAGCGTTTATGCAGGACTGGATATTTCACTCGACGCTGTAGCTATTTGCGTTATCGCCGAGACCGGCGAGATGCTGTGGCAGGGAAAGGTGCTCGGTGACCCGGATGCTGTGACGGCTGCACTTCAGCGATGGCGGGACGATCTAGTTCGCGTTGGCTTGGAAGCCGGTGCGACATCGGAGTGGATCGGCGGACACCTGGTCGACGAGGGCTTCCCTGTCGTGTGTTTCGAGAGTCGACATGTCAAAGCGGCTCTGGGCGCGATGACGGTGAAGACGGACCGGAATGACGCTGAATCAGAGCACGGCATGGGCACCGACCACGAGTAGACGACGGAGATATGGATCGCCCTGCTTGCTGATCCTGCCGAGGCGGTCTTTACCACCCGATGAGTTTTGCCGCGGCACCAAGCCTATCCAGGCCGCCAACTGCCGGCCGGATTTGAAGAGCGTCGCGTCCGCTACGGTCGCAGCGACCGCGCTTGCAGTGATTGGACCTATTCCAGGAATTGTCTCGAGCCGACGGCTCAGTTCATTGAGCGATGCCAAGTATGAATCTGGCGGTCCATCTCGCTGACCTTCTCGTGCACCTCCCGCAACTGGCCGACTATGGGACGAAGTGCGGCCTGTGCAAGCGGTGGAAGCAGATCAGAATCTTCACTCGTGACGAGTGCGATCAGCGTGCCGACACCGGCAATGCCTTGGCGAGTTACGATTCCGAACTCCGCCAGGTGGCCACCGAGGGCATTCACCAGCATGGTCCGCTGACGGATCAGAAGCTCACGGACCCGATGCAGCATCAGCACACTCTGCTGCTCCTGGCTCTTCACCGGAACGAAGCGCATCGTCGGTCGCATAACCGCTTCGCAGATCGCCTCGGCATCCGTCGCGTCATTCTTCTGCCTCTTCACATAGGGCTTGACGTACGACGCGGGAATGAGCCGAACCTCGTGACCCAGCGCCATAAGGACCCGAGCCCAGTGGTGTGCGGTCGCGCACGCCTCGATTCCGATCAGGCACGGCGGCAACACCTTGAAGAAATCAGCGGCATCGTCACGACGCAGCTTTCGGCGGAGGACGCCACGCCCAACGCGTCTACACCTGAATCTGAAAGACGTGCTTGGCGATATCCAAACCGACTGTGCTAACCTTCTCCATGGACGGCTCTGGTCGCGTCCCCACAGGTGGTGTAGCTCGGCGGTAGCGAAGCCGCTCGCGAGCGCGCCTTCGATAGCGCTGTAGCGAGCGAGCGGCTTTGCGGTGGTCATCGACAGTTCGCCGGTAAGGTCGGGTTGCTGACACCAACCTGATTCGAAGGAACCATCGATGACCGACGAGATGATGAACCTGCGCGCGCTCGTGGAGAAGACCCCAGATTCCGATCTCTTGCGTGAGATGATTGGCTTTGCCGCCGAGCGGCTGATGGAGCTGGAGGTTGGGGCCGCTGCCGGCGCCGCCTATGGCGAGAAGAACCCGTTGCGCACGGCCCAGCGCAACGGCTATCGCGAGCGCGACTGGGAGACGCGCGCCGGCACCGTCGAGCTGCGCATCCCCAAGCTCAGGAAGGGCTCCTATTTCCCCGGTTTCCTCGAGCCACGCCGCATGGCCGAGAAGGCGCTGACCGCCGTCATCCAGGAGGCCTACGTCAGGGTATCTCAACCCGCTCGGTCGACGACCTGGTCAAGGCCATGGGCATGAGCGGCATCTCCAAAGCCAGGTCAGCCGGCTGTGCGAAGAGATCGACGGCAAGGTCAAAGCGTTTCTTGAAAGACCCATCGAGGACGACTGGCCATATCTGTGGATCGACGCCACCTACCTGAAGGTGCGCCGCGGCGGCCGCATCGTCTCGGTCGCCGTCATTATCGCTCTGGGCGTCAACGCGGACGGCCGGCGCGAGGTGCTGGGCATGGAGGTCGGCACCTCTGAGGCCGAGCCGATCTGGACGGAGTTCCTGCGCAAGCTGACCCGCCGCGGCCTGCGCGGCGTCAAGCTCGTCGTCTCCGATGCCCATGAAGGCATCAAGGCGGCCGTCACCAAGGTGCTGTGCGCGACATGGCAGAGGTGCCGCGTCCACTTCATGCGCAACGTCTTGGCCCATGCCGGCAAGAGCGGGCGCCGCGTCGTCTCCGCTTTCATCGCCACCGCCTTCGCCCAGGAAACGCGCGCCCGAGGCCGCAAGCACGCAATGGCGCGCCGTCGCCGACCAGATCCGGCCGAAAGTGCCGAAGCTGGCGACAATCATGGACGACGCCGAGCCCGACGTGCTTGCCTACATGACTTTCCCCAAGGAGCACCGCGCCAAGCTGCACTCGACCAACCCGATCCAGCGCCTCAACGGCGAGATCACGCGGCGCACCGAGGTCGTCGGCATCTTCCCAAATGATCACGCCATCGTCCGCCTGGTTGGCGCGATCCTGCTCGAACAGAACGACGAATGGGCCGTGCAACGCGCCAGATACATGACGCTGGAAACCATCAGCCAAATGAGCGATGATCCTCTCATCAGCCTGCCAGCCGTCGCACGCTGATCAGCCCGGCCTCATGCCGGAGAGCGCGGCGACCAAGCCGTCAGCTACACCACTCCCTGGGACACGATCGTTGAGCAGGAGGGAGAAGTTAGCCGGCGGCAGCCAGGATGGCGTTGAGGGCATCGCCCTGCTGGATGGCGGAGCGGCGGCGCATCTGGCGCTTGATGGCTGGGTTGACGCGGCGTTTCTGGCCGCTGGTGAAGACCCTGAGCTTGTGGCTCTGCGGTGCGTTATGGCCGCGATAGCCGGCATCAGCTACCCGCTTACGATCAAGCCGTGTTTGCCATTGGATCAACATCGTACGCAGTCTCGGCTTGCCCGCCTTCGAAATGCCTTGCTCGCGGTCGATCGAGCCGCCCGGAGAAGCAAGACCCCGCGAAAGATGCGCAAGGCCGGCGAAGCTGCTAAGCGGAAGGCTCGAAAAGCGCTTGACTTCAACACGCCGAATAGAGAAGCAACCCTCGTCTGTTAATCGCACGAAAAGGCGGGCCACCGATCTCAGACCCTCGGAACATGACGTCTAGTCAATTCGCCCCACGCACCAATCGGTTCGAAGTGATGGCAGGGTGTGGTCTGCCTCAGCCGCTGTGCGCGTGATGGCTCCTCGCCGGGAGGCACCTCGACATTGTCTGCGTGTTTCGCTAAATCCCGGACAGTGATTTCAGTAATTCGCGGGACAGCGATTCCGCTAAATCCCGGACAGTTTCGGAAGCGGATTTAGCGGTCGGTTCTTGGCTGCGCCGTTCTGGCAGTTTGGCCTCTCACGACGACCTTGAGAGGGGCCATGCCGAGACGGAAGCCGAGCGAACGAGCGTGAGGGGTATCTAAGCGATCTTGCGCCTGACCCATGAGCATGTCTTACGAACAAACGCAGATGTGTCTTGAATATACGGGCTGAGGCAGAGGCGCGATCGCGGATCTAAGTGTCAGGTCTTTCAGGAGGCTCAAACTCCGCCGGATATATCGACCGCTTAATGGTGTCATTCAGAATCTTGATGAATTTATCGACGGATCGTGATCGAATTGCGTGTTCAGATAGGACAATCGCAAATCCGAATTTGACATCCGGTTTGAATTCAACGGCCACGATACTACTCTCTCGGAACAAGGACGCGGCAAGCGGGTCGACCAGACCGACACCCAGTCCCATTTCAACCATTTTGCAAATCGTGTACCCGGAAGTCGTCTCGATCAGGTTGTCGATCTTCACGTTTGATTCAATCCCGGCCACAAGCAACGCCTTTCCGATTGTAAGGTCTTCCGAGATCCCGATATTCGTCTCATTCTTCAGGTCCTCGAGTGAGATTCTACTCAGACCGCTTTTGGGATGTCCCGCCGGCAGAACACACTTGCAAGAAGGTTCGTACACACGTTCGAGAATGACACCCGGATAATTAACCGGAAATGCCGCAATGCCGACATCGACTTGCCGACTGGAAACCAGATCCAGAATCCTAAGGGAGCTGCGTACTTCAAGTCTTATCTTAAGGTCCGGGTAAGCTGCATTCAATCTCACAATGGACCTCGGCACCACTTCAAGCGATGCGGCAGGAAATGAAGCAATGCGGAGCCGGTCATGCTTGAGATTGGCGATGTCCTTTGCTGCGCCTTCGAGATATCGAATGCCCGAATAAGTCCGCTGGACATATTTGAAGAAAGCCTCACCTTCGGGAGTTGGTACGATCCTTCCCGGAATTCGGTCGAACAGGTCAAATCCAATCGAGCGTTCGAGATCCTTGATCAGGCGGCTGATACCAGGCTGGGAAACGTTCAGGAAATGAGCTGCGTCACTCACGCTCCCAGCAAGCATGACAGCGCGATAGGCCTCAATTTGATTAAATTTCATCAACCGCTGCCGAGCGAACGCCGACTATTTCTGGCCTAATACCACACGGTTGGTGCAGGACCAAGGCGGTCAGCGCCCCAGACAGCCTCGACTTCTTCATGGAATCCCCTTGTCTGACAACGGATTGCAGCTTTTTGAGAGCTTACGATTCAAACGGTCCGTCAGGAAAACTCGATATCCGCCGCGAGGCCACTCGTTTCGACGCCGGCGAGGGCTGCCAATGCTAGAGGCCGTATCGGAGAACGGATAGTGTAGTATCCCACCTCGTCCGGCGACTTTCCTGTCACGTGCGCGAACAATTCGGTGACAGTGAGCCCGCAATTGCGCCCCTGACAAGGACCCATGCCACATCGGGTGAAAAATTTGGCCTGGTTCGGCCCTACACAGCCAGCGGCTGCCAAATCGGTGATCTCGCCGGCGGTAATTTCCTCGCAGCGGCATATCACGGTGTCTTCCTGAGGCGGAATTCGGAACTGTGATGGTGGTCGATACAGCGTATCAATAAATTTGCGTAATTCAGTAAGTTGGCGGAATTTTCGTTGGATGGAATTCCTGCTTTTCGGATCGATAATCCGCTTCTTGTTTTCTGCGATGTGAAATGCCGCCAAACGCGCCGAATATTCCGCTGCCTTTGCTCCCATTATGCGTGCATTGTCGCCGACCGCGAATATGCCAGGCACGCTCGTCTGCCAATTACCATCGATCACAGGATGGAAGCAGAGTTGTGAATCGTCCCATCTGATCTCACAACCCAAATGTCTGTATAGCTGTATGTTGGGGACTACCCCTTGATGGAGAAGAGTGCAATCGGCTTCGATAGTTCCGGACTCGCGGGGAGTAGAATATTCGACAGCTTCCGCACGGTTTTCACCGAGAATTCTGATGTCTTCCACCTGAAGTATCCGGCGGATGCCATAGGCAGACATAGTTCGGATCATCCGAATACCGTCGAAGAGCTGGCTAAGGCTCGTAGACCCAAGCTTGCTATGGCAAATAGCGCGCCAGTAGTTTCCGCTTGGGGTAGTGTCGAGCACAGCTTGGACATCGGCCCCAGCTTGCGCCAACTGGCCCGCAACGAGATACAAAAGCGGGCCGCACCCCGCCAGTACAATCCGTCCTGCAGGAATGGCCGAGCCGGATTTCATTGCTATTTGTGCAGCGCCAGCGGTCATCACGCCTGGCAAGGTCCACCCGGGAATCGGAAAAGGCCGCTCAAGCGCGCCCGTGGCAAGCATTATGGCTTTAGCTTCGATGGCCACCACTTGGTCTTTATGCACGAAGTATACTATCTTCGCCGCCGAGATATGCCAGACCACCGCTTCGGCCCTGATATCAAGGCCCATGTGCTGGGCGTTTCCCAGCAAACTTTCGCCATTGAGATAGCTTTTCCCCAAGATCGACCGCATCTTGTCAGTCAGGTTCTCGAGATTGCGGTAAATCTGTCCGCCGGCCCGTTTCCCGTCGTCCAAAATTACGACAGATAGGCCTAGTTCGTGCGCCTGTAACGCGCCGGCCAATCCGGCGGGACCGGCGCCGATGACGACCAGATCATATTTTTTCACGGCAATTGTCCTGCGTTTCGATGACCATGCCATCACGAACTTCAGCCCTGCAGGCCAGAACGTCAGCCACCCCGTTGACAATGATCCGGCACTCAAAACAGGCGCCCATCATGCAATAGGGGAGACGCGGTTTTCCCGATACCGGGTTGACATTGAAATGGTCGAGGCCGTTTTCCAGCAGCGCCAGTGCAAGCGTTTGGCCAACTCTGGCGGTTACCGGCACGCCGTTGACCAGGATGATTGTCCGCGGGACGGCCTCTTCCTCAAATATAGGGCGGAAATTCATGACCTCTTCCTTGAAAAGTCCGGAATTCGAGCCTCCAAGTCTCCTTCTTCAATGGCCGACGCCAGGTCCTGCGCATGCACGGGAGCCAGCGTAACTCCGCTATGAACATTCACCGCATATGCATTGGGATAGGAGTTGGAGCGCAGGTAGAGCGGTATTCCATCCTTTGTGAAGGTTCGCAGCCCGCCCCAGGCGCGCAAAAGCTGGGTATCGGCCAGATTGGGAAAACACGCTATGGCTTTCCTTGCAATGGCTGACATGACCTCCGGCGTGGTTCCGTCATCGAGTCCCACCTCTTCGCGAGAATCGCCGATAATGAAGGCGCCTTCACTCATCTGCCTGATTGTGTGGGTTGGATAACGCAGCGACTTCGGCAGTTTGTTCGTAGCCAGAACCTGCCCCCTGACGGGTCGTATATCCATTGCGACGTCGACCATCGGTGCCAGCTGGTTGTTGCCAAGTCCTGCGGCCAGCACCAATTTGGCGCAGCTATATGTCGAGTTCCCAGCTGTTACCTGGAAATCGGACCCTGCTGGCCGGATCTCCGTGACAGCGCTGGATGCGCGGTATTCGCCACCAATTGCGCGAAATGCCGAATGTAGCGCCCGGAAGAACTTCAAGGGGTTCACCGCGCCGTCCAGGCGACCGTAACAGCCACCGACCACTGAATTTCCAAGACCGGGAATATGCTTGTCCAGTTCGCCGCGCTCCATCATCTCATACGCGGCAGCTATGGGAAGATCATTGTCGAATTGTTTTCTCATCAATTCCGCACGATCTTTCCATTCCGCCTCGGACATACAGAGATAGAAGGCCCCATTGTCCTCCAGGCCGACATCTATTCCGCTCAATTCTTTCAACTGCGAACTAAAGGCCGGCCACATCTTTGCCGCTTTGCGTGAAAGCTGCGCATAAGGTCGGAACGAGTGGCCCTTGGTCTGGATCCAAATAAGGCCGAAATTGCCGCGTGCGGCACGATTGTCGTCATCGCAGCCATCAAGCACGAGCACATCAAGGCCACTCAGTCTCAGCCCAAGGGAAATGGAAATCCCCACCAGACCGCCACCGGCAACAATAACATCAAAAGTTCTTCTGGGTGAGTTCATAGAAAGTTCATTCAGCCGCCTTGATTGCGTCAAAGGCTGACTGCTCCCCTTTTTCGAGAATCTGCTCTACCCGTGATGTGCCGTAAGTTTTTCTTGCGAATGCGAGCGATGTCTTGCTATTTTCGATATCGTCGACAACCTGCTTATCGCTTCTTTCACTGACAGGACCATATCCTCCGCCGCCCGGCGTTTCGATTCTTATACTGTCACCGGAATTAAGGACAAAATTCGTAGTCTTCGAATCGAGTTCACGTTCTTCGGCGGAACCAGAATTGAATAGTATTTTCGCACAACGCCCATCCTGGCCACCGCGTAGCCCGGGAGGCGGGTAAATATGGCCGTCTGAACGCACCGAGAAGATGACGTCATCTTCTGTGGCGGCAATCTGCCGCGCGATGCCGAGACCCCCTCGGTACCTGCCCGCGCCACAGCTGTCCTCCACCAGCGCATATTCATCAACGAGGAGATTGTATTCGTGCTCAAGGGCTTCCACCGGCAGATTGGAAGTATTGGTGATGTGAACCTGCACGCCGTCCATGCCATCGACTTCTGCTGTCCCTCCAGATCCTCCGCCGATAGTTTCCATGTAGACATAATCGTCGCCATTGTTTCGTTTTCCTGCAAAGCAGATACCGGGCACAATGTCCTGGCCCGACGCTATACCGCGCTCCTGCGGCAGCATTTGCGCAAGCGCTCCAATGACCGCGCGCGCGACCTTGTTTGCTGTGATCGATCGCGCGCCGACCGCTGCGGGATGTGCGGGACTGACGATCGACCGGCCGGGCGTCTGAATCTCGATGCAGTCGAAAATGCCATGATTAGGCATCAACCCCGGATCGATCATCATTTTGACGCAATACACTACCGTCGCCTGCAGGGCATTGAACGGTACGTTCATTGCACCCGCGGCTTGCGGACCGGTGCCTGAAAAGTCGAATAGTAATTTGCCGCCTGATGCGGATATCCGCACGGCGATCCTGACCGGATCATCGCCTATACCATCGTCGTCGAGAAATGCCTCATAACTGGCCTCTTTCGAAGTGAACGCTTCGAGCTGATTGAGGAGGCGCTGCCGCGTATAGGCGATCATATCCGCTATTGCTGCCGTAAGGCGATGATCTCCGATTTGATCGAGAAGTTCCTGAGCCATGACGATCCCGCGGTCATTCGTTGCGAGTTGCACCCCCAGATCGAGCTCGCGTTCCTTGGGATCACGTGTATTCAGGGTGACGAGACGAACGATGTCATTCTGCACCTTGCCTGTGTGCCGCAGTCGGACAATCGGGATACGAATTCCTTCTGCAAATATTGTTTCGGCGGTACCCGAAATGGACCCCGGAACCACGCCGCCGACATCCGAATGGTGGGCGATATTTGCGAGAAAGAACGACAGCTTGCCATTGTAGAAGACCGGCGAGACCACAGTGATGTCGGGGAGGTGGGTACCCCCGGCAATATAAGGATCGTTACACATGAAGGCGTCGCCTTCGCTGATTTGCTCCGGCGAAAACTCCTTCAATAAATGGGAAACCGCGCCGACTGTGGAGCCCAAGTGCAGAGGAGTGTGGACTGTCTGGGCGAGAACCCGGCCGGTGGCGTCGAACAATCCTACAGAACAGTCGCGCCGTTCCTTTACATTCGTGGAGAAGGATGAACGCACGAGGATATGTAACATTCCCTCGACAATCGTCATCAAGCGGTTGTTGTAAACTTCCATCGCAATCGGATCGGAGACCGGTGCGCTGCCGCTATCTTTCTTCGTCATCTGCTTATTGCCCGCTCTTTTTGTTCAGTTCAATGATCAGGTTCCCCGGAGCATCCACAAAGGCGACCTGGTTGGGAAAGATCACGCAGGTCGAACTCATGTCCTCGACAATCGCGGGACCGGTGATCCGCGTCGAAACCGGAATCCTGTCGCGTGCGTAAACGACAGCATCCACCCATTTTACATCCGGGTCGACGAAGAATTCGCGCCGCCCTATGATGGCCGCTTCAAGCTTGCCGTTCGGCTGCTGGCAGTGGCTGGCCGTTCCCAAAGATGGCGCCGAGCCGCGGACCCGGAAGTTTACTATCTCGATCTGACGGTCGGGGAGCGAATAGCCGTATTCCTTGCGGTGCGCATGCTCGAATTCCCACAAGAAGGTTTCGGCATCTGGCGGCGGATTCGGGAGTGGAATTTGCACCTCGTGGTTCTGTCCAAAGTACCGTGCCTCCAGTACATTCTCATATTGTCGTTGGGATGGGGGCACATCCTCGCTAGCCAGCCAGCGCTCGGCTTCACCGCGCAAAACTTCCATTTCCGACGTGATGCTCGACCAGCATTCGAAAATGAAGGGGCGAATTTTGCTCTGAACGAAATCGAGGCTGATATCGGAAACAAGGATACCACGCGCGCACATCGTTCCAGGCTCCCTCGGAGCCACAACCCTGGACAGTCCGCATTCGATCGCCGTCTCAACACCATGCAATGGCCCAGCGCCACCATAGGCTATGAATGCATATTTGCGCGGATCAACGCCGCGTTGCGTTGTCACCGAGCGGATGGCGCGAGCCATGTTCGAGACGGCAATCCGTATAATCCCATAGGCTGCCTGTTCCACACTCATTCCCAACGGAATGGCAATCTTTTCCTCGACAACCCTGCGCGCGCCATCGAGGTCGATGGGCATTGTCCCGTTCAATATCGCGACAGGGTTAAGGCGACCCAGGACAACATTAGCGTCGGTTAACGTGGGTTCGACGCCGCCTCGCATATACGCGACCGGCCCTGGCACAGCGCCTGCGCTCCGTGGCCCCACATGCAAGGCACCGGCACTATCGATATAGGCAATTGAGCCGCCGCCGGCGCCAATTACGTGGATATCCACCATCGGCGTCTTAATAGGATATGACGCCACTTCGCGACTTGTAGTAAAATGCGGCGTTCCATCACTGATAAGCGATACATCCGTGCTTGTGCCGCCAACGTCAAAAGTAATCGCATTTTTATACCCGGCCTGCGCTGCGATGACCGCAGAACCAATTACCCCGGCAGCAGGACCCGATAGACAGGTTCGAACGGGGTAACGGCGAACCGTATCTATTGACATCAGCCCGCCATTTGAATGGATCGTGTAGGGTTTTGCCGATATGCCCAACTTCGTCAGCCTCTCGACCAACCGAGCAAGGTAGTTCTCGAATTTCGGTCCCAAATACGCATTGGCTGTCGTTGTTGAAAATCGCTCATACTCACGAAATTCAGGCAAGACGTCGCTTGATCGGCTAACAAACGCACCCGGCATCAATTCCCGCACGATGCTTTCTGAGCGCAGTTCGTGTTCCGGGTACAAGTAGCTGTGCAGGAAGCAGATAGCCACGGCTTCCACGCCCTCGCGGGCTAGGTATTCCACCCCGTGTCGGAGTTCGGCCTCGTCGAGTTCCACCAGCACGTTTCCGCGAGCATCGACACGTTCGGAGACTTCGATCCGGTACTGTCGCCTTGCCAGGGGTATCGGCTTGATTACGCGGTAGTTATATACGTCTGGGCGCATCTGTCGGCCGATTTCCAGGATGTCACGAAATCCTTTAGTCGTTATCAGGCCAGTCTTCGCGCCGCGAAGCTCGATGACCATGTTCGTGCCGACGGTTGTTCCGTGACCGACGAATTCGATTTCCTCGGGTTTCAGATCATATTTGGCCAGCGCGCTGGCCAAACCGGTTTCAATAGCTTCTGACGGATCGTGCGGTGTTGAGGGCTCTTTGAAGTACATGACCTCTCCCGATTTCGTGTCTATCAACACGAAATCGGTGAAGGTTCCTCCGACATCTATTCCCACACGTATCATTCCTGGCTTCCCTAATCGCGTATGGACAAGCACGTCGCTTCGTGTCCGATCAGCTCGATCTGGCTCACTGCCACGACACTGAGTGGCCGCATCGCATGGGGCTGCTCAGTGTTCTATCCGGTGTGCAAGAAACCAGACTTGAGGCGACATGGCTCATACCAATTCCAACATAGCCGCCGAAACTTTGATATTAGCGGGCATTCGGGACCCTGCTATCTTTAGGGCGCCCTTTGTGAGGGAGGAGAAGTCGAGTGAATCTGACCTATAAGATAGCAGCCTTGGCAGGTGTCGCAGTGGTCTTGTCCGGGCCAGCATATGCTGCCGATCCCATCCGCATTGCGTTGTTCGGCTTCGCTGCCGACAACGCCTTCACACTAGCTAGCCTAGAGGGTCTAAAGGAGGCGGCGGAAGAAGCTGGCGACGTTGAAATTGAATTGTTCGACGGTGCTTTTGATGCAGACAGGCAGTTCAACCAAATCCAGGACGCGGTCGCTTCTGGACGATTCAACGGGATGCTGATCCTGCCGATGGGTTATTCTTCGGCGGTCCCTGCCGCCGAGGAGGCAATCAAAGCAGGCATCAAGTTCGGTTCGCTCGAATATCCGCTAGGACCCGATCCAACGACAACCGACAAGTTCCAGGTCAATGGGATGACGACATTCGTTGGCTATAATGTAGGCAGCATTGGTCTTCGGCTGGCGGAAGCAACTGTGGAAGCCTGTCAGGGCAGGGATCCGTGCAAGGTCGCGCTGCTGGTCGGCAGCCGGTCAGCAGCCCAGGACGTGCCCAAGATCGAGGCATTCAATAGACATATTGCGGAGTATCCGTCGATTAAGCTCGTCTCCACCCAAGATACGCTGTGGGGCAGAGAACTTGGGCTCAAGGTGACGCAGGACGTTTTGCAGTCGAATCCGGACCTGGACGTTATCACCTCTTTCGCTGATCAGGCGGCTGCGGGCGCGGAGGTTGCCTTGACGGGTGCAGGCATGAATGTCGGCGGTGAGGGCGTTCAACTTATAGGCCTAGGCGCTACGCAAACAGCGGTAGCGGCAATCCGCCAAGGACGCTGGTATGGTACCTATGTGGAGCTGCCATACATGGAAGGTTATCTCGGCGGCAAAAACATCATAGCGGCCATGCGCGGTCAAGAGTTTGAACCGATTATCGATCTGGAAACGCGTTCGCCCGTAGGTGCGGCAATCGCCACGAAGACAAATCTCAATGCCCATCCGGACTGGTCATCGAAGTGGGATGGCTAGAGGTATACAATGCAGGTCGTTGTTGACAATGTCAGTAAACATTTTGCGGGCGCCATCGCGCTTCAGAATGTCTCGTTTGAAGTCTGCAGCGGAAGCATTCACGGTCTCGTCGGAGAGAATGGCGCGGGCAAGTCGACGCTAGGAAAGATGGTCGGCGGGATTCTTCAGGTTAGCGATGGACGCGTGATCTACGATGGTGACGACACGCTGGTCTCGTCACCACGTGAAGCGATTGAGCGCGGTATCGCTGTCGTCCAACAGGAACTTGTTCTCTGTCAGAACCTCACAGTCGCAGAAAATATCTGTCTGGGGCGCGAGAACGCGACACTTGGATTTCTACGAACCCGGGGGAGCCTCTGGGAATTCAACCGACTACGTGACGAACTTGGATTCGAGCTCGACGGAAGAGCCAGGGTCGGCTCGTTAAGTATCGCTGATCAGCAGCAAGTGGAGATACTCAAGGCGCTTTCTCGAAATGCTCGACTGATCGTGCTGGACGAGCCTACATCTTCACTTACCCCTACCGAAACTGAACACTTGCACCAAGTCGTCAAAAGGTTGGCAAAGGATCGCGGGACGACTTTTATATATGTGTCCCACTTCCTCGACCACATACTCTCAAGCTGCGATGCTGTAACTGTCCTTCGAAACGGCAAGCACGTTCAGACGGGACCGGCTAAAGATGAAACACACGCGTCACTGGCGGCCGCAATGCTGGGCCGCGAGCTCTCCGATGTCTTTCCGCGCAAGAAGGCCCCGCCGCCAACTAGCGCCGTCAAGTTAACTACCAGTGGGCTGACAAGACGGCGCAAATTCGAGAACATCAACATCCAGGTTAAGGCGGGAGAGATAGTCGGAATAGCAGGACTTGTCGGCAGCGGCCGCTCTGAGGTGTTGCGGTCCATCTTTGGTGCCGACGAATTTCAAGGTGGCGTGGTTGCAATCGACGGGTATCCAGTTGGCCGCCCTACGCCGATCACGGCAAGGCGCAATGGCTTGGCCATGGTGCCGGAAAGCCGGCGTGAGCAGGGATTGTTTCTTGAACATTCGATCGCGGAGAACATCTCGCTCATAAATTTTGGTGAGCTTCGCCCATTCGGAATAATAAACCGCGGGAAGGAGGGGGAAGAGATAGGTAAGTGGGCCGACCGCCTGAACATCAAATGCGAATCTACGGACGCTTTGGTTTCCTCTCTTTCGGGCGGCAACCAGCAAAAGGTGCTGTTCGCAAAATGGTTGGCCGGCAACCCGACGGTTATGCTGCTTGACGAGCCGACCCGCGGCGTGGACATCGGCGCAAAATCCGAAATCTACAATCTGATCGCCGAATTGGCAGGGCGTGGGATGGCTATTCTGATCGTTTCGTCTGAGACCGAGGAGCTGGTTGGCTTGTGCCACCGGATGTACATCATGCGTGAAGGAAGCATTGTTGGCGAAAAACCCGCCGAAGAAATCGAGATCGGAGCAATCCTGCGCGATTGCCTTGGCGTATGCGAAAGCGATCTCCATTCAAACAGGAGTGAGAAAGATTTCTGCAATCGCTGCGACCGATAGATTGGAGAGACTGGTGCGGTTCAAGAACTATGGGCTGAGCCTCTTGAAGGATTACGCCATCCTCATCGCCTTGGTACTTGCGATCATCGTCCTTGCGGTTGTGGAGCCTGCATTCCTAACATTCAGGAACTTGCGCAATCTGCTGGACCAGAACGCCGGGATCGGAATCATTGCGTCTGGCATGACGTACGTGATCATCGGTCGCGGCTTTGACCTATCCGTGTCAGCGACGTTCGCAGTTAGCGGAATTGCGGCGGCACTTGTTTCCAATGCATCGGCGCCGACAGTCGGTTTGATGTCGGGTGTAGTGATTGGCACGTTGATCGGTTTAGCCAACGGAATCCTTATTGCCAGGCTTCAGTTGAATTCGTTCCTGATCACCTTGGCTTCCAGCATCGTAATTCGGGGTTGCGGCATTGCCATGTCCGGCGGATACCTGATCAACGTAACGGAAAATTCCTATTCTACGCTTGGACGAGGTACCGTTTACGGGATCACTTATCCCAGCATTGCTTTCATCCTGTTCGTGCTAATCTCCATGCTTGTGCTTCATCGCACCCAGTATGGCCGATACATATTTGCTGTCGGTGGAAACGAGGAAGCGGCGCTTCTTTCGGGTATCCGAACCAAAACCATCAAGGGATCAACTTTTGCGATTACTGGATTTGCGGCTGCTCTTGCTGGCATCCTCCTATCATCGAAGGTGTCCACCGGCATACCCAACAGCGGTTCCGGGATCGAGCTGCAGGCTATCGCCGCGGTTGTTCTCGGAGGGACCTCGATTGGCGGCGGTGCGGGCGCCATTTGGCGCACGGTCGTGGGCGTGTTTCTGTTGGCGATCATAAACAACGCCTTCAACATTATGAACCTCGAACCATATCTCCGGGAGATAGTAACCGGAACCATCATCATTCTAGCGGTGATTGCAAATACGCTCACCGGTCGCAAGTAATACGAGGCAAGATAAATGGCCAATATCAGCACCAATGTAGAAAAAAACCGGCACAGGATAGCCGCCGACATAGGCGGCACTTTTACGGATGTGGTCGTTCAAAATACGACCACAGGTGAATTACTTGCGGCGAAATATCCGACCACGCCAAATGATCTATCGGACGGTATATTGCGCGCTTTCGGCCAGGTCATCGACGATTTCGCCGAGGTCGAGTTTGCGGTACACGGGACGACGCAAGGATTGAACGCGCTGCTATCTCACTCTGGCGGCAGGATTATGCTCTTGGCGACCGCCGGCGCTCGCGACACCTTCTTCATCATGCGGGGATCGCGACCGCGAAGGGAAATGTACAACAACAAGTTCCAGCGTCCCGAAGAGTTCGTGCGCCGGCGGGATACATTGGAGATAGGGGGTCGCCTTGACTACGAAGGCAACGAAATAGCGGAAATAAATCTGGGCGACCTGCAAGCCGCGGCCGAACACGCTAGGCTGAACGGGATCGAATCGGTGGCAGTCTGCTTCCTGTTCAGTTACAAAAATCCCAACCACGAGATTGCCGCTCGCGAATTTCTGGAGCGGAACGTTCCAGGAATTTCCGTGTCACTTTCACACGAAGTCGCACGCGAGTGGCGCGAGGCGGAGCGAGCGGCATCGACCGTGGCGGATGCCTATATCAGCCCCCTAGTTCGGCAATATCTTGGGGTCGTAGAATCGCGCCTTAAAGAAAGAGGACTTACAGTACCGCTTTATGTAACGCGGTCTAGCGGCGGCTTGATGTCTGTCAAACAAGCGAGTAAACAGCCTATTCAAACCCTCTTTTCTGGCCCGGTCGGCGGCATTATAGGAGCGGCGGAAATGACAAAGCTCTTCCGCACCGACAATGTCATATGCGCCGACGTCGGAGGGACCAGCTTCGATGTCAGTCTCATCGTTGACGGCAAGCCGCGGGTTGTAAATCAGACGACGCTCTCTGGCATGGACATTATCATGCCCGTTGTTGAAATTGAATCGATTGGTGCTGGCGCCGGTTCTATTGCCTATATCGAAGCGGGCGGCCTTCGCGTGGGTCCTGAGAGTGCAGGAGCCGAACCGGGGCCGGCATGTTACGGGAAGGGCGGCACAGCACCCACGGTTACCGACGCACAAGTGTTTTTGAATCGCTTCTTGCCACGAGCAGAGCTGGGCGGAACAGTTCGGATCGACCGTGCAAAGGCGGAGGCCGCGCTAACGAGGGTAGCAAAATTGCTTGGAATAAATACAGAAACACTTGCAGAAGGCATACTGGACATCACGAATGCCAAAATGGCCGATGCCATCCGCAGGATTACCGTCGAACAGGGTATCGAACCGCGGGATTTCTCTATCGTCGCCTTTGGTGGCGCCGGCGCTATGCACGCCGCCTTTCTCGCAGAAGCGTTGGAAATAACTGAGGTCGTAGTGCCCCCCCACGCGGGCGTATTCTCCGCATGGGGGATGCTGCATTCCCCCATGCGCCACGATATTGCGATTCCATTCAACAAATTTATAAAGGACGTTGAGGAATGCGAGATTTCTCGTAGATTTGAGAAACAATCAGAGTTAGCAAAAGCTCATTTGGACGCTGAAACAGGCGGAAAGGCCGAGATACGCTACCAGTACCTTCTCGATCTGCGATATGACGGGCAGGAATATACTGTCACCGTGGAACTCCCGCAAAACAGGACGTCCGTTCACGAAATTTCCGAGATTTTCCATCAAACCTATAACCAGCGTTACGGTCATTCCCATCCTGATACACCGATAGAGATCGTCGCATTGCGCTTGGTAGCGACCGCTCCTATGGGAAATGGCGTTGCCCCGGACACATCCAGCACGCGAACGACCGAACTGAAATTCGCCGAACGCGATGTGATGTTCGGCGGCAAGTGGCTGAAAACGCGGATCTTCAACAGCGAAGACCTGTACCAAGGGGACGAGCTGGATGGTCCGCTCATTGTTGACGCAGGTCTTTCCACCACTGTCGTTCCTCTCGGATCGCGTCTCGTTATCGAAGCGCGGAAGGTTATGCGCATCGTTGTGGGCTCGATGCGTTAAATGTCGGCCGCAAGAGCCATGTGCTTGAAGATATCCTCAAGCCTCCATGGTCCCGGTCGGTGTGTCCGATGGAACGGAGGCAGTTCGCCATTGGATCTAAGGCAGAGGGGCGAAATCACACGACGTAGTTAACGTGATCGCACCAAAGTCTGGAAGGCATGGAACAGTATGGATCTCGAATAACTGCGTCCACGATGATTCCGGTGTTTGACTAACAGCTAAACACGGCGACCCGCCGGCTTTGCCGACGCGCACCATCAGCAAGAAGTCGGAGAAGACCCATGCAACGTAGACTGGCGGGCAAGACGGCCGTCGTAACGGGAGGTGCAAATGGCATCGGGCGAGCGTGTTGCGAACGGCTGGCCTGTGAAGGTGCGAATATTCTGATTGCCGATATTGCCGCAGCAGATGAGACTATTTTTGATGTGGAGCGCGCGGGCGGCAAAGCCTTCGCCCAACACTGCGATCTATCGTCATCCGAGGACGTCGCGCGGCTGCGGGAAAAGGTGGACGAAAGATTCGGCGGCTGCGACGTCCTTGTCCACAATGCCGGTATCTATCCGAATACGCCCATCGAGGAGATTGCGTTTGATGAGTGGCGAAAAGTCCTGACTATCAACCTCGACTCCATGTTTCACCTTACCAAGGCCTTCTTGCCGAACATGAAGTCGAAGGCCTGGGGGCGCATCATCGCCATGTCGTCCACGGTCTTCCATTCCGGCATCCCCGGCTACTGCCACTACTCGGCAAGCAAGGCGGGACTTATCGGCTTCGTGCGGTCTCTTGCGTCTGAGGTCGGCCAGTTCGGAATAACCGCCAATGCCATTGCGCCGGGTCTGGTGCGCACCGGGACCACTGAGGCCGGCCTCGAAACCCGATGGTTTGACCAGACGGTCGAGCAGCAGGCGATTAAGCGCACAGGGGAGCCTGCCGATCTCATGGGGCCGCTCGCCTTCCTCGCTTCGGACGACGCAGCGTTCGTCACGGGGCAAACGCTCCTCGTCGATGGCGGGTGGCGTTTCGTATAAGTACAGTTGGCTGGGCTACGGAATTATGGCGCAAAACATAGCCGAAAAAGCAGGCCCCGTCACCCGCGCCACCATTCCTCATGCTCTCCAGTGAGGAGAACGATAGCCGATCGGCCGAGTCATTCTAATGGTATCAAGTGGTCCGAGAAAATCGTGCCTGCGGACATGAAGGACGTACCCGCCACATCGAGACACTGATGAGCGGCTGCTGATGGTCAATCTCAAGCTTGCGCCCAATCTTCTACTTGGTGGCATCAACGCCACGCGTGGCGCCCTGCGCATCTGCCTTGACGGTCTGGCTGACGACAATACCGGCGCTCGGCAGGCATCGAGCCCGGCTTATGATCCAGCCAACCGTTCTTTCGACAACCCATGCCTGAGCAGCACCTTGAAGCCGGCCTCGGTATCGATACGGCGCACCACTTCGATGACGAAATCGAGGAATCGAGGAAAACGGCCTTGTCCAGCAATTGCCTACGCATAGGTCCCGTCGGCGAAAAGATGCTTGATCCGTGGCCAGCGGTTGCGGATAAGCGTTGAGGATCATTTGCGCGCCACCTCGTGCGCGACTGCGAACGACGCATCGGCGTTTCCGAAGCCATGATCAACGTCGCCGCGGGCAGTGTTATGATACGCGTATCAGCCATTGAACCACCCCCCCCAGAGGGACTCTGAGGCTCGATGCTGATTGTAATGTTGGTTATATGGCTCCCTGGCCCGGCTTGTGAGCCATGGACGGACTGAAAACCATCAGGCTCAGTATCTCGAAAAG
>NZ_RZPW01001300.1:0-844 GCF_003998455.1 Mesorhizobium sp. M7A.F.Ca.CA.001.08.2.1
TCGGCCAAAGCGCGAAGGTCGGATGCCGCTTGCCGGCCGAGCGGGCAACGGCAATAGAACCGGGGCTTTGATCGGCGGCCCCTGCCAGACGCTCGACAAGGTCCAACGGCAGGAAAGGCGTGTCGCCGGCAGCGCTGACGATCGCCTTGCAAGACCTGTTGGCCGCGGCCCATTCGAGGCCGGTCAGGATTCCGGCGAGCGGACCGGCAAAGCCGGGCACGCTGTCGGCAAGCACCGGCAGTCCAAAGCGCAGGAATCGTGCAGGGTCGCCATTGGCGCTGAGCGCCATCGATTCTATTTGCGGGGCGAAGCGCGACACGACCTGGTCAAGCAGGCAGCCATCGCCAAGCGGCAACAGGCTCTTGTCGCCGCCGCCCATCCGCCTCGACTGGCCACCGGCCAGAACAATCCCCGCAATGTCTCGCTTCATGCCACGAAGCCTGTACGCCAGCCGCCGGAAATCACAAGAATGATCTGGCTAGATTCCGTCCGGAACCATGCTTGGCCCCGTGCTTTCGGCGACGATCTTGCGCCGGCCGACGACCCGCTCGCGGTAGAGCGCATAGAGGCCGGAGCCGATGATGATGGTGGCGCCGACGATCATCGGCAGATCGGGAATGTCCGCGAAGATGAACAGGCCAAGCAGGATCGACCAGATCAGGGCCGTGTAGCGGAACGGCGCGATGAAGGAGATGTCGCCCGCCCGCATCGCCATGATGATGAACTGGTAGCCGATAATCACCAGCACAGCAGCCAGGGCCAGCAGGGCCGTGCTGTTGCCCGTCATCGGCGTCCAGCCGCCCATTGCCGGCAACAGCGCCGCGCCGACGATTGTCATGGCAAG
>NZ_RZPW01001301.1:0-840 GCF_003998455.1 Mesorhizobium sp. M7A.F.Ca.CA.001.08.2.1
GGCAGGAAGGGCAAGCGCGATCTTGTCGAAGTTAACGCGATAGGAGCGCTTGTCGGGTCCGGCATCGGACGCGAACTCAAGCCGGCAGCCCGGCACGACCTCGGCGACAATCTCGGCGATGTCGCGGATCCTGTAGTTGTGGTCCGTCTGCCCCACATTGAAGGCCTCGTTGTGAATGGTCTCGCGGGGCGCTTCCAGCCCGGCAATGAACGCCCTGGAAATGTCCTCGATATGGACGATCGGCCGCCACGGCGTTCCATCGGATTTCAGCAGGATGACGCCCTTGGTGACCGCCCAGGCCACGAGATTGTTCAGCACGATGTCGAAGCGGAGCCGGGGAGAGAGGCCATAGGCCGTGGCGGGACGGAAATAGGTGGGAGAGAAGCTGCTGTCGGCCAGTTCAGAAATGTCCCGTTCCGAAAGCACCTTGGACCAGCCGTAGGGCGTGACCGGCTTCAGTTCGCCCGTTTCGTCCACCATCCCGTCGCCGGCCTGTCCGTAATTGCTGCATGATGAGGCGAACAGGAAGCGCGACACGCCGGCGTCCTTGGCCGCCTTCGCGAAGCGGACGCTGCCCTTGTGGTTGATTTCGTAAGTGATGTCCGGATCAAGGTCGGACAGCGGATCATTGGAAAGAGCCGCCAGGTGGATGACGGCATCGACCCCTTCGAGGTCGCGCGCATCTACGTCCCTGACGTCTTTTTGGATTGAAGCAATTGAAGCCCGCTGGCCCCCTGCTGTAAAGGTGCAGCGCCGGTAGAGATCGCTGTCATAGCCCGTCACTGAGTGCCCTGCACGCAACAGCATCGGCACCATCACCGAGCCGATATAGCCTTGATG
>NZ_RZPW01001302.1:0-835 GCF_003998455.1 Mesorhizobium sp. M7A.F.Ca.CA.001.08.2.1
ATCTAATTTGCCGCGCGAAGCCATTTCTTGCGGGATTCGCCTCATGAACGCGTCAACTGCCAAGCTGATTGCCATTCGCGGACGATGGGCGCTCGCGGCCATTTTCCTCGCCAACGGCTTCCTGACGGGCAGCTGGGCGCCGCAGATTCCGGTGTTCCTGACCCGGCTGGAGATTTCGAAGTTCACGCTCGGTCTGCTGATTCTCTTGTTTGGGGTCGGCGCCGTCGTCGCGATGACCTGGTGTGGCCATTTGATCTCCAGACATGGTTCGCGCACCGTACTGCGTTGGTTCGCGCTGTGCGGCAGCCTCGGTCTCATGGTCGTGGCGCTGGCGCCCGACGTACCCTTGGCGGCCGTTGCCATGATCATCTTCGGCGGCTCGATCGGTGGCATGGACGTTGCCATGAATGCCAACGCCGTGGTGGTCGAACGGCGGCTCTCCCGCGCCGTCATGTCGTCTTCGCACGGCTTCTGGAGTCTCGGCGGTTTTGCCGGTGGCGGCCTCGGCGGCTTTGCCATCCAGCATTACGGCCACCTCGTCCACGCGGCGGCGGTAACGGCGTTTGCCTTCGCGGTGATCGCGGTGGCCGTTCGCCATCTCCTCGCCGAAGACAGACCGCAGGCGGCCGAGCACCACAAATTCGCACTGCCGGCAAACCCGCTGGTTTATCTGATCGGGCTGATGGCGTTACTGGCGATGATCTCCGAGGGCGCGGTGCTCGACTGGGCAGCCCTGTATCTGCGCCAGGAGCTCGGCGCCGATCTCGCCGTCGCCGGCCTCGCCTACGCCGGATTTTCAGGCGTCCTGGCGGCTACCCGGTTTTTCCGCGGCCGC
>NZ_RZPW01001303.1:0-832 GCF_003998455.1 Mesorhizobium sp. M7A.F.Ca.CA.001.08.2.1
CCGCTCGAGGGGGCGCTTTTGCTGCCGGGAGGCCGCATGCCGCTCAACATCTTCGAGCCGCGCTATCTGCAGATGGTGGACGAGGCGATCGCCGGCTCGCGGCTCATCGGCGTCATCCAGCCCAGTCTCGACGGCGCCTTGCGCGACGACGGCGAGCCGGAACTCTGCAATGTCGGTTGCACCGGGCGCATCATCGCCTTTTCCGAGAGCGGCGACGGCCGTTACCTGATTTCGCTGCAGGGCGTGTGCCGGTTCCGCATCGCCCATGAATTGACGGTCAAGACGCCGTTTCGCCAGTGCAAGCCCTCGCCTTTCCTTGCCGATCTCGATGAGGACCAGGCGGGCAACGAGATCGACCGGCCATCGCTGCTCAAGGCATTTCGCGCCTATCTGCAGGCCAACGACCTCGAGGCCGACTGGGAAAGCGTCAGCCGGGCCGAAAATGCCATGCTGGTCAATGCGTTGTCGATGATGGCGCCCTACGGGCCAGCCGAGAAACAGGCGCTGCTCGAAGCGGCGGATTTGAAGACCCGGGCCGAGACGCTGATCGCCATCACCGAAATGGCGCTGGCGCGCGAGAATGAGGATTTTGGGTCGAGTTTGCAGTAAGAGGGCGCGATGGCGGACGGACGTGACGGGAAGAAGGTCGACCCCAAGCTGCTGGAACTCTTGGCCTGCCCACTGACCAAGGGGCCGCTGGCCTGGGATCCGGAGCGCGGCGAACTGATTTCCAGGGTCGCCAAGATTGCCTATCCGGTGCGTGACGGCATCCCGATCATGCTGCCTTCCGAGGCGCGGACGCTTTCGGTGGAGGATGTGCTGGCCCTGTCTC
>NZ_RZPW01001304.1:0-828 GCF_003998455.1 Mesorhizobium sp. M7A.F.Ca.CA.001.08.2.1
GTGCAGACTATCATAGTTGATTGTTGCTGCCGGTGACCTCGCGTAATCAAAGGCTCACGAGGCTTTCCAACAGAGGACGGTATGTTGTACCCAGGTCGATTTTTGGAACCGAGCGATATTGTGATGCTTGCCCGTGTTTGTGCGACGGTCTGCGAACAGCGCGGCGTACCTGTTGCTTCGTGGGCCGGAGAACGGACAGCTGCGCACGTACTCAGGCTGTTTCTGAACGGCTTGACTGGGGAGAATGAGCTGATCGATGCTGAGAAGAACTGGGCTCGCGGGAGTGATCTGGCTTTCGAGGGGGCTCCTGTCAGCTACGAAAACAAAAGAGAGGCCGCGTGATTCAAGCTTCCTGAGAATCGAATGTAGCCAAGAAAACTGCTCGCCCACGGGTCAGGCACCAGAGGCACCTCCCTGCATATCGGGGGTGTTGCTGTGGCACTTCAGGTGAGAAAAAGATCTCCGCACGCCGCCCGATCCGTGGTGTCCGGGCGATTTTCCAGGTGGACTCGACATGAGGCAAGCGCATCCTTTTTGATCCCGGCTCGGCCTTCCTGGTTTGGGGCTGAAGCGTCGGATTGGTCAGAGCACATCGATGTCTGTCAAAGTCCGAAGACCGCTTCGTAAAATCCGTTTCTAAACGCTGCCGATCCGCTCCTGGCCCAACGCCGCCGGACCGCTTTGGCCCAGCAATGAGCGAAGCAACAAAAGGGGCGGTTTGGCCGTTCTCATTAGTCGCACTGGCGGGCCGGGGCATTCGAAGACATGACTACGCCGCAAATTTTGTCATTTGCCGTAACCTTCGGGATGATGGCAGCGTTCGTGTGG
>NZ_RZPW01001305.1:0-827 GCF_003998455.1 Mesorhizobium sp. M7A.F.Ca.CA.001.08.2.1
GACCTCGCGCTCGACCGCAAACACCTCACCAAGCGCAACAGGCCGTTCGCCAGCGGCGCGCTGTCGATCCCGTTCGGACTTGGGGCGATCGCGGTGCTTCTGGCGATCGGCATCGGCACCGGGCTATTCCTGTCGCCCGAATTCATGGCTGTGCTCGGCGGCTACATGGTCGTCACCACTGCCTATTCGCTGTCGTTCAAGCGCATGCTGCTGGTCGATGTGCTGACGCTCGCCGGCCTCTACACGATCCGCGTCCTGGCCGGCGCGGCGGCGACCGGCGTCGACGTCTCGTTTTGGCTGCTGGCCTTCTCCATCTTCTTCTTCCTGTCGCTGGCGCTGGTGAAGCGCTTCGTCGAACTGCGCACCACCGCCATTCCGCCCGGCGAGCGCATTGCCGGTCGCGGCTATCGCACCGAAGACCAGGAGATCGTCGCCCAGGCCGGCATGGCCTCGGCCTTCTCCTCGGCGCTGGTGCTGGCGCTCTACATGGACAGTGTCGCGGTGCGGGAACTCTATCCGCATCCATGGCTGATCTGGCCGCTGGCGCCGATCGTGCTCTATCTTACCATGCGCGTCTGGATCCTGGCGCGCCGCAACGAGATGCATGACGATCCGGTCGTCTTCATCATCCGCGACTGGCGCAGCCAGATCGTGGTGCTGATCGGTGCGGTGATGCTGGTCATCGGGGGCTGGTAGGCATGGCCGCCGGACGTTTCCCAAGCTTTGGCCTTGCCACGCCGCCGGCGCCGCGCGCCATCGGTGCCGACGAGGCGATCGCGCTGCTGAAGGGCGGTCAGGCCAAGCCGGCGTCGCTGCTTGCCTATGGC
>NZ_RZPW01001306.1:0-816 GCF_003998455.1 Mesorhizobium sp. M7A.F.Ca.CA.001.08.2.1
GCGAGAATCCTGATCATCGTCGACTTGCCCGCCCCATTGGCGCCGACCAGCCCGTGAACCTCCCCCGCGACAATGTCGAGGGAAGCATTTCGCAATGCTTTGGCGCCACCGAAGGCCTTGCTGATGTTGCGTACGACAAGAAATGGAGGCACCACGGGCGCCCCCATCGCCATTGCCGCATCTCCTGTTACACTATCGGTCAAAAGCTGGCTGCGCCTACTGGATCGCGTCAGGATGCTTGGTCAGAAAATCCGCCACTGTATCCTTGGTCACCAGCACCGCCGGCACTTCGGCTGCTTTCGGCGTCCAGCTCTTCCCGGCGGCGGTGATCTCTTCAACCATCTTTGTCATATTGTAGCCTTCGGTGTAGCTGTCTTGCCATGCCGTTGCGGTCATGAAGCCATTTTTGATATTTTCAAGAGCCTGGGCATTTCCGTTGATGCCATACACCATCACATCGGTGCGGTTCTGAGCACGCAGTGAGCCGATCGCGCCGATTGCAGGATCATCCCAGCAGCCCCAGATCGCCAGGTTTTCAGCGCCTGCCGGATGCGAGGCGAGCCATGCATTGGCGTACTGCGCGCCATCTTCAAAGTAGCCGGGAATGCGCACTTCGTTTTTGGTCACCTTGATGTCGGGATATTTGGCGGCCATTTCATCCATGACCTGCTCGCGGTTTCGGCAAACTTCACCCGTGTGATACGTGAGGGCAAGAATGGAGCCCTTGCCGTTCATGTTTTTGAGCATCAGGTCCACGACCGGGATGGCCATCGGGCCGCCCGAGCCGTTGGTGGCGGCTACGGTGCCGCCCAGCCC
>NZ_RZPW01001307.1:0-811 GCF_003998455.1 Mesorhizobium sp. M7A.F.Ca.CA.001.08.2.1
ATGCTGCTGCCTTACGCCCCCGTCGGCATCTCCGGCCTGATCCGCCGCGGTGCCGCCCGCAAGGCCGTCCGCCGCCATATCGAAGATCTCGGTTTTTCCGTCGATCTCGATGCCGAGGTGAGCGAGCTCGAGCTTTCGGTGCGCCAGAAGATCGAGATCGCGCGCGCCGTCTACCGCAAGCCGCGCATCCTTTTGCTCGACGAACCGACCTCGACGCTCGCCGGACGCGACGTCGACTGGCTGGGCGACATCATCGCCAGGCTGAAGGTGGCAGGCACCACCATCGTCTTCATCACCCACCGCATGCGCGAGGTCCGCGCTTTGTGCGACACGCTGACGATCCTGAGAAACGGCCGCCACATCGTCACCGCGCCGGTCGCCGATGTCTCGGATGCCGACGTCATCGAAAAGATCATCGGCCGCAGCATCGAGCAGACCTTTCCGCCCAAGCCGGACAGCGCCCAGGCCTTCGGTCCGCCGGTTCTGGGCGTGCGCGACCTCAAGGTCGGACGCAAGCTCGACGGCGCGGGCTTCGATCTGCGCAAGGGCGAAATCCTCGGCGTCGCCGGGTTGCAAGGCATGGGCCAGCAGGACCTGTTCCTGGCCTGCTTTGGCATGGCCGAGATCGAGCGCGGCCACATCCTCGTCGACGGCCGCAAGGTCTGGCTCGGTTCGCCGGCCGATGCCTTGCGCCCCAACATGGCCATCGGCCTGGTGCCGGAAGACCGCAAATCCGAAGGCCTGTTCCTGAAACTGTCGGGCAGCCAGAACGCCACGCTGCCGGTGATATCGCGCTTCACACGGCTAGGCC
>NZ_RZPW01001308.1:0-808 GCF_003998455.1 Mesorhizobium sp. M7A.F.Ca.CA.001.08.2.1
AAATAAGGGATGACCGCCGTGATGCGCTTGGCCGAGGAGCGCATGAAGGCATCGATCATGATGAGCAGTTCCATCAAATGATCGTTGGTCGGAAACGAGGTCGACTGCAGGATGAAGACATCTTCGCCGCGCACGTTTTCCTGGATTTCGACGAAGATTTCCTGGTCGGCGAAGCGCCTGACCGTGGCTTTGCCCAGCGGGACATTGAGGTACCGGGCGACTGCTTCGGCCAGCACCCTGTTGGAATTGCCCGCGAAGAGTTTCATGCACGGTTCCTGGTGGAGGATGATGAGGCCTGACGGACTCGCTTGCGCCCTTTAACCGGGCTTTTAGCGGCCCGCGCTGGTATTGCAAGCGCCGAGATCGGGAATCCGCCGGCTAAACTCAAGAAAGCTCCGCGCCATCGCCGGACTGCAACAGGGAGCACGGGACTTGTGCTGGTCCTTCTTCTCATTGGGCATCGGATTTTCCCAAAACCGTCTCCACTTTGGGGTCCGATGCCTCTAGCCCGCCTTGCCGCCGAGCCAGGCGGCGAACTGGTCGATGGTCTGGTCGGCGATCGCCTGCATGGTGGCCGGCGAGATCCCCTTCCAGCTGTCGCCGCCCGCGCTGCCGCCGGAATTGACCGACGGAGCCTTCTGCTGGCCATTGATGCGGTGCAGCCGGTTGCCAGCGGGGTCATAGACGTCCCAGACATAGATGACGGTGGTGTCGGCGCCTTCCGACATCGTCGAGAAATAGCCTTTCAGCACATGTGTCACGGTCTGGTCGGCGCTGCCGGCGAGAGTGATGCCGCGCTGCCTGGCAC
>NZ_RZPW01001309.1:0-804 GCF_003998455.1 Mesorhizobium sp. M7A.F.Ca.CA.001.08.2.1
GAGGAAATCCTCGGCCGCGGGTCCCGAGACTTCGTATTTGGCAAAATTGGCGATCTCGGTGACGCCGACGCGCTCACGCGTGGCGCGCACTTCCTCGCCGATCGGCCCAAAATCGTTGGAGCGATGGAAGGAGACGATATCCCCGGGTTCCTTGCCTTCAGGTGCGAACCAGAGCGGGGTTTCGAGGCCCCAGCTGTCGCCCATGACGGCGTTGTTGGCCAGCATCGTGTCGTAGAGCGGCGTCGTCTGCGCCGGACGTGCCGCCGGCAGTTCCTCATTGGGGAAGCGGATGGAGAAGCGGCGCGAATAGTTTTCCCGCACCTTGGCGTTGGTGTAGCGCAGGCCGGCCCATTCACCGAAGCGTGTAACATCCATGCCCCAGACATCGAAGCCAGGATCGCCATGCACCATCCAGTTCGACAGCGCCAGACCGACGCCGCCGCCTTGGCTGAAGCCGGCCATCACGGCGCAGGCGCACCAGAAATTGGTCAGGCCCTGCACCGGGCCGACCAGCGGGTTGCCGTCCAGCGCGAAGGTGAAGGGGCCGTTGATGATCTGCTTGATGCCGGCCTTCTCGATGCCGGGGAAATGCTTGAAGCCTATTTCCAGCGACGGCGCGATGCGGTCGAGGTCCGGCGGCAGCAATTCGTGGCCGAAATCCCATGGCGTGTTGACCGGCGACCACGGCTTGCAGGCCTTCTCGTAGGTGCCGAGCAGGATGCCGTTGCGCTCCTGGCGGGTGTAGATCTCGCCCTTGAAGTCGAACACGCCGATCATTTCGCGGCCGGTCGACTTGTTGAATTC
>NZ_RZPW01000130.1:0-10473 GCF_003998455.1 Mesorhizobium sp. M7A.F.Ca.CA.001.08.2.1
GATCAAATGGCAATTGGGAGTGGCGACGTTGCGCTTCAGGATTGAACAAAGGCCGGAGCCTTCGGCAACAATGCGCGTCGCGGCGCCGGTGCTGGCGTCGGTTTTGACGCTGGTCGTCGGCTCGATCTTTTTTGCCTCGCTCGGACACGATCCGCTGCCGACGCTCTACGCCTTCTTTGTCGAGCCGTTGAATTCCCTCAACGGTTTGTCGGAATGGCTGCTCAAGGCTTCGCCGCTGATCCTCATTGCGTGTGGGCTGGCTATCGGCTTCCGCGCCAATGTCTGGAACATCGGCGCCGAGGGCCAGTTCACCATGGGCGCGATTGCGGCGAGCGGCGTCGGTCTTTTCTGGCCGAACCCGGACAGCGTGCTGCTGTTGCCGTTGATGTTCGTTGCCGGCATGGGCGCCGGCATGGCATGGGCGGCGATCCCTGCCTTCCTGCGCGCCCGCATGAACACCAACGAGATCCTGGTCACGCTGATGATGACCTACATCGCGACGCTGTTCCTGTCCTATCTCGTGCATGGACCGTGGCGCGATCCGGCCGGTTTCAACTACCCGCAGACGGCACTTCTGCCGACAGCCGCCCTGTTCGAATCCTTCGACCCGGCCTATCGGCTCAACCCTTCGATCTTCATCACCGTCGTCGCCGTGTTCGTGATGTGGCTGTTCACTGACCGCAGCTTCCTTGGCTACAAGATGTCGGTGAGCGGAGCGGCACCGCTTGCCGCCCGCTATGCCGGCTTTCGCGAATCTGCCGCCGTCTGGATCGGGCTGATGGCGGGTGGTGCGGCCGCCGGCATCGCCGGCATGGCGGAAGCCGCCGGGCCGCTCGGCCAGCTCTCGCCGCAGATTTCGCCCGGCTACGGTTTCGCGGCCATCATCGTTGCCTTCATCGGCCGGCTGAACGCCTTCGGCATCGTGCTTGGCGGGCTGTTGATGTCGCTGCTTTTCCTCGGCGGCGAAGGCGTGCAGATGACGCTGGGCCTGCCCTCGGCGCTGACGCGCATCTTCCAGGGCATCCTTCTGTTCTTCCTGCTCGCCGCCGACTTCTTCATTTTTTATCGCATCCGCCTGATACGGCCGGCCCGAGACACGCACGCGCTGGAGACAGCCTGATGGATTTGTTCATCGCCATCTTCACCGGCACCGTCATCGCCGCCACGCCGCTGATATTCGCTGCCCTCGGTGAACTCGTGGTGGAGAAGTCCGGCGTGCTCAACCTTGGCATCGAAGGCATGATGCTGATGGGCGCGGCATTGGCTTTCTGGGCCGTCACAGCGGGCTATCCAATGCCGGTTGCGATCCTTGCTGGCGCCCTGGCAGGTGCCGCCGCCTCGCTGCTGTTCGGCGTTCTGGCACTGAGCTTCCTCACCAATCAATATGCGGCCGGACTGGCGCTGGCCATCTTCGGTTCCGGCGTGTCGGCCTTCCTTGGCCGCGGCTTCGGCAGCGAGCCTATCGAGGCGCTGCACGGCATCAACGTCCCTGTTCTGTCCGATCTGCCGCTGATCGGTCCGTTGCTCTTCCGCTTCGATCCGATGGTCTACCTGGCTCTGGTGATGTTCGCTGCCATCAGCTGGTTTCTCTACCGCACGAAGGCCGGGCTGATCCTGCGAACGATCGGCGAGTCACCGCAGACATCGCATGCGATCGGCTATCCCGTGATCAGGATCCGCTACATGGCCGTGTTGTTTGGCGGGGCGATGGCTGGCCTGGCGGGCGCCTATCTGTCCGTCGCCTACACACCGCTCTGGGTCGAGAACATGACTGCCGGCAAAGGCTGGATCGCACTGGCGCTGGTGGTTTTCGCCACATGGCGCCCGCTGCGCATCCTGCTTGGCGCCTGGCTGTTCGGCGGCATGACGATCCTCCAGCTGCAGGGACAGGCGCTCGGACTGGAAGTGCCGTCCGAACTGCTCTCGGCCCTGCCCTATCTCGCGACAATCATCGTTCTGGTGCTGATCTCGCGAAACCGGCAAATGCTGGCGCTGCACTTCCCGGCTTCGCTAGCAAAGCCTTTCCGCCCGGCGGGTTGAGCAGCAGGGTCTATTCCCTGTTGTAGGGAATGCCGAGCGCCACGGGCTGATGGGTGCGCGACCGCAGGCCCGCAAGCAGCACAAGTGACGCCACATAGGGCAAGACGAGGAACAACTGGTGGGGGACAGGAATCCCCACCACTTGCGCATGGATGCCCAACGCCTCCAGAAACGCGAAGATGAAGATCGCTCCAACGATCCGGAACGGCATCCAGTTGCCGGCGATGATCGCGACCACGACCAGCCAGCCGCGGCCGGCAATGAGATCGGGAACGAACTTGTCCGAATAGCCAAGCATCAGGAAGGCGCCGCCGAAGCCGGACATCATGCTGCCGAACATGATCGCAAGGCACTGCCTGAGGCCGACGTGCAGGCCCTTGACGTCAAGCGCCTTCGGATTTTCGCCGACACAGCGCACCTCAAGGCCGTATTTCGTTCGGTAGAGAAAGAACCAGACGAGGATGGGCACCAGGAAGCTGACATAGGTCAGCAGGCGTTGGGAAAACAGCACCGGCCCCAGGATCGGAATATCCGACAGATAGGGGATCGGAACCTGGTCGAAGCCGATGAAGGTCGGCGCCTCGCGACCGCCAATATAGGCCTGGAACCAGAACAGCGTCACGCCCGATGCCAAGAGATTAAGGGCAAGGCCGGCTACGAATTGCTCGGCCTTCAAAACAATCGTGACGAACGACATGATCAGGCTGCTCGCGGCGCAGGCCAGGATGGCTATCGCCAGAGCCAGCCAAGGCGATCCGGTTGTTGAGGCAACCATGTAGGCGACAATGGCGCCAATCAGCATGGTGCCTTCGACAGCGATGTTCCAGATGCCCGCGCGCTGCGTGACAAGTTCGCCCATTGCCGAAAAAAGCAATGGCGTGGCAATGCGGACCATCGCCGCCAGGAGGCTTATCAGAAGCGGGCCCTGCAGCAGCTCAAGCATGGACTTCCCTCCTCACGATCTGAAGGCGCGTTGCGACGGCGGCACTGAGAAAGAACAAAAGCACCAGCCCTTCCATCGCCGACACCAGGCCTGCCGGCGTGCCACTCTTCAGCCGCATGTAGATCGTGCCGCTTTCCAGCGCGCCGAAGAACAGGGCGGCGATCATCACGCCGCTCGGGCGCAGTCCTCCCACCATGGCAACGACGATCCCCGAACTGCCGATGCCAAGCAGCGTCTCGGCACGCAGCCGGTGCGAGACACCGAAAAGCTCGCCGGCGCCAGCCAGTCCCGCCAGGGCCCCCGACATCAGCATGACGGTCAGCAGAAGCCGGCGCACATTTGTGCCGCGAAACGTCAGCGCGGTCGGGTTTGAGCCGAACGCGCGGATTTCGTAGCCCAGCGACGTCTTGTCGAGCAGCACCGCTGCGAATGCCGAGGCGGCGAGAGCGAACAGGAAGCCGACATGCAGCTTTCCCGCCCCAACGGACAAGAGGATCGGCCACTCCAGACTTGGATCGATGGGCGGCGACTGGTGATAGGATACGGTCACGCCTGTCGCCATCCAGGGGCCGCCATCGAGAAGGTAGGCGAGCAGGTACATGACGACGTAATTCAGCATCACCGTCGAAATGATCTCGCTGGTGCCGAACCTGGCTTTCAGTGCGCCGGCCAACAGGCCGAGCACGCCGCCGCCCGCCATTCCGGCCAGCGCGAGTGTGCAGACGGCCAGCCAGCCTGGCAATGGCGCTATCCAGAAACTCACCCAATAGGCGGCCATCGCGCCGGCGAACACCTGCCCCTCCTGGCCGATGTTCCAGATCTTGGCCCTGAATGCGAACACCGTGCCCAGCCCGACAAGCAACAGCGGGGTCGCCTTCGCCAGCGAACCGAGCAATGCGCCTTGGCTGCCGAATGCACCGACGATCAGGGCCGTGAAGGCCCTTGCAGGATCGCCGCCGGAAAGCCTCAGCAAAACAGCGGAAGCCAGGAGAGCACCTGACATCGCCGCCGAATAGCAGACGACGTTCCTTCCCAGGCTGCTGCCCGAGCGTCGTTGAAATGAAATCATTGAATTCCCTGCGTAAGCTGGCTGGCATCGCCTGCCATCATCATTCCAAGTTCGAGGAGGCTGGTCTCCTCGGGTCGCACGATGCCCATGATCCGGCCCTTGAACATGACCGCTATGCGATCGCAAAGGCGCAGCAGGTCTTCGAGTTCCTCTGAGGCGAGCAGGATCGCAAAGCCCGCGGCCCGCTTTTCCAGGATTTTCTCGTAGACGAATTCGGAGGCCGCAACGTCGAGCCCTCGCGTCGGCTGGTTGGCCAGCAACAGCCGCCGCGCATGCTGGAACTCGCGGGCAAGAATGACACGCTGCGCGTTGCCCCCCGACAGTCGCTCCACCGGGAGGTCCGCCGAGGCGGTCGCGACCTTGTATTCGTCGATCTTGCGCCTCGCCAACTCAGCCAGTTTGCGGCGATCGAGGAACGGACCGCGACAATATTCCGGCGATCGCTGCCAGCCGAGGACAAGGTTTTCGGCGGTTCCGAACTCCGGGATCAACCCTTCGAGGAAACGATCGTCCGGAATGAAACCCACGCCGCTGTCGAGAATCTGGCGAGACGTCGGCGCGGTGACCGGGCTTCCTTCCAGCGAGAAACCGCCCGATTGAAGCGCGCGGACTCCCATCAGTACCTCGAACAGTTCCTTCTGGCCGTTGCCGGCAACGCCAGCCAGCCCGAGAACCTCGTTGGCAGCGACGGTAAACGTCACGTCCTTGAGGACATCCTCGCCCCATTCGCCAACCGCCGACACCTTTTCGACCGAGAGGATTTCTCCCGCCGGCGTGACGGAATTGTCCCTGACGTTTTTCGTCACCTTGTGCCCGACCATGAGGGCGGTAATCGCCTCGGCTGTCGTATTGGCGGTGTCCACCGTAGCGACGACCTTGCCTTTGCGCAGGATGGTGACCCTGTCGGATTGCATCACCTCGCGCAGCTTGTGACTGATCAGGACAATCGACAATCCACGCTTGCGCATCCCATCAAGGATGACGAAGAGCTGGTCGGATTGCTGCGGCGTCAGGACCGCCGTCGGTTCGTCCAGGATCAGCAGCTCGGCACCGAAATAGAGTGCTTTGAGGATTTCCACCCATTGCTGTTCACCGACCGACAATTGCCAGATTTCGCGATCGAGGTCGATGTCGATGCCGCAGTCCCTGCAGAGGCCGAGAACCCTGCGGCGGGCATCGGCCTTCCTCAGCAGCAACCCGACATCGGCACTGCCGACGATGATGTTTTCGAGCACGGTGAAGTTCGACACCAGCACGAAATGCTGGTGAACCATGCCGATGCCTAACCGCAAGGCATCGCCGGGAGAGTTCAATTCCACCACCTCGCCCTTGAAGCGTATCTCGCCGCTATCGGCTTTGTAGTAGCCGTAGAGGCAGGACGACAGCGTCGACTTGCCTGCCCCGTTTTCACCGAAAAGGCAGTGGATCTCACCCTTGCGGATATCGAGATTAACCCCGTCATTGGCAATGACGCTGCCAAATCGCTTGGTAAGGTTCTGAACGTTCAGCAGGTCTTCCATTGGGTCGCACCGGGCTGCCTGGTTGATGTGTCTTACTTCACCTCGGCGGTGTTGAGCGGAACGACAAACTTGCCGGAAAGAATCTCCTGCCGCTTGGCAGATATTTCGCCCTTCACCGCCTGCGGGATCTTGCCGTCGAAATCATGATAGGGTGCGATGTCGGTGCCGCCTTCGGCCATCGAAAACCATTTCGGTTCGGCGTTGCCATTGAATTGCGCACCGGCCTTGTGTTTCAGCCATTCGCCGATGATCCAGTTGAGATCGGGCTTCCAGCTGATGATGGCGCTGGACGCAATGGCGTCGGGCGCGACCTTGCTCTGGTCGTTGATGTTGGCGAAGCACATGATCTTGTGCTCCTGGCAGGGCTTGAAATTGTCGGTCAGCATGAAAACGACGTCGGCGCCGGCCGCGATCTGCACATTGGCATGCTCAGCCGCCAGCGCATTGTCGGACCACGAGCCGATGAACGAAAGCCGATGCTGGATGTCCGGCCTGATCGACTTTGCACCCTCGAAGAACGCATTGATCTGGTCGTTGACGTCATTGGCTGGAAAGGTGCCGACGATGCCGACCATGCCTGTCTTGGTGGTATGGCCAGCCAGCATCCCAAGCAGGTAGGAAGGCTCATGCAGCCGCTTGTAGATCCAGTATTGATTTGGCCCGGCTGGGTGATTGCCGGAGCCGGTGACAACAAACATCAGGTCGGGGAACTCGACGCTCAGCTTCTGGACCTGGTCCGAATAGGTGCCATGGCCCCAGATGATGTCGTATTCACCACTCTCTGCGTAGAAACGCATGGCGTTCTCAGCATCGTCTCCGTACAGCGGATCGGTATGTTCCCATGCAATCTCCAGCCCCTCGGGCCTTTCCTGTTTCAGTTGCTCAAGCGCGTCGAGCAGCGTCCGGTCCCAGCCGACGTCAGGCAGGTCCTGCAGGATAACAGCCAGTTTCAGCGTCTTTGGGACATCCGCGAATGAGCGTACAAGCCCCGACAGAAGCAGGGCGCCCGCCGTGCCCAGGATTGCCGTGCGTCGCGTAATGGTATTCGTCATCGCTTGATCCTCTCATTCCAGTCCGAGAACTGTCCAATGCCGCCTTGTCGTCATCCGGATGTTCTTGTCTTTTCCGGTTGCCTACTTGGAGGCGGCGATCGCCTGGACAACGTCCCCATGGCGTTGTTGGCAGCCGGTCTTCCGGCTTAGGTCCGAAACTTCCACGGCGAAGGTCGGCTAACAATGGCTGCGATTTCTTTCGCGCATATCCACAATTAATCATGTCCGAAAATGCGCCCATGACTAGAGCATAGTGCCGAAAAGTGTGAAGCGGTTTTCACGGACAAACGGAAACCGTTTGTCCAGACATCATGCTCTATCTCTTTGATCTAGAGGCGGATTCCGATTTCAGGTCGATTCGACCTGAAATCATCCGGCTCTAGTGTGCGCCGATACCGTTGCCGGCCACGACGCCATAACGCAGGCCCCTTTCGCGCAGCCAGCGGCGGTAGGCGGCCGACGCGGCGTCGGCGCGGATCGGCACCTCGGAACGGGGATCCAGCGGCAGCCTCTTCGGAACCTGATTCTCCAGGATCGGCTTGTCCTGACCCAGGATGGTCTGATGAAATCGCCTCAGCGTCGCGAGGTCGCGGATCTCATCCAGCAAGCAGATGACGATATGGACGAGCACCCAGTCCTCTTCGACCGGCTGTCCGAACAGCGCGATGACGTCGCGTCGGTCGCGTTGCCGAGACCCCGTCTTGTAAAGGACGGCGCAGAACGGGTGCGGCACCCGGTAAATGTATTCCGTATCGGCCCCTGTCGTCGAACCCGCATTCGCCTGCGGCTGGTAGAACTCGCAATCGGTGACCATTATTTCGGGTGGCTCGGCCGAAACCTGCACTTTGTAAGGCTTGACCTCGGTGTGCGGCTCCTCGCCGAGAATGCCGGTGTGGACGAATGGGAAATGCCCCATGTCGAGAAAGTTCTCGACGGCCCTGGGCGCCGATACGTTTACCCTTACGACGCCCTGGATGATGTGGCGGCGATCGGCTTCGGAAAATTCCGGAATCTCGAACAGGTCGCGCTCCGGCGTGCCGAGCGTCGTCCAGACATAGCCGAACCGCTCGATGACAGGTAGCTCTGTTTGGGCAGCTTCGACGGTAGCGTGGCCTTGCCAGACGGCGGCCTTGCCCTCGCGCCGGCCAACGGCAATCGGCTCACCGAGCAGGACCGTCCTCACCGCCCGATCGATCGGCAAGTCCTCGACACAGGCGACGACATGCCAGTCGTTGAGCGCAACGGGATCGAGATGAGAGAAATTGCTCATGGTGCTGTCCAGCCTGGAATGTCTGTTGTCGGTGAACGGATCTGCCCAAGGCGCGACCGGCAACCAGGTTGCAAGACATCGGTCCGTTGCCTGACGCCGGATCAACCCTGATTGCCCGACAATTCATCTGTGCCTGGAAAACCGCCATGTCCGCTCTTGAGGAAAGCATATCGCCAGTTCACCCGCCCGGTTCTGGAGGCAATGCTTGCCTCGTCATCCGGAGGCACGTGGGCAACCATCAGGCGTTGCGCTTCTGCTCTCGGAGTTCGGTCGGTGAACAGTCGAACGCCAGCTTGACCTGCCGCGAGAAATGATAGGGGTTCTTGTAGCCGACCTGGTAGGCGATCTCGCTGATCGACAGTCCTGTCCGCTGCAGCAGATGCGTGCCGTAATCGAGGCGGCAACGCCACAGATATTTGGCCGGCGTCATGCCGAGATGTTTCTTGAACGCCGAGACCAGATATTGCGGGCTGACGCGCACCTGCTGCGCCACCCGCTCGATCGACAGATCGGCGGCAAAGTTCTCTTCGAGGAAACGGCGTGCCTGCAGGATCGTCTGCGGGATCGGCCGCTCCGCCTCGATCACCTCGGCCTCGTAGATGAAGGCGTGGAGCAAGGCGTTGGTCAGCGACTCGCGAACACCACTGCGGCCGCCACGCTCGCCGAGGCCAAGATCGACACCCAACTGCATGAGGGTGTGGACCATCGGCGAGGCGACGATGAACGGCGCGAACTTCTCGCGCTCCTTGTACAGCCACGCCGCGTTCTGCGGCCGGCCATCGCACCAGCTGACATGGGTCAGCGTTTCCGGCGCCACCGACGTCATGTAGCGATCACGCGTGAGCGACAGAGCACATTGTCCTGCCTCCAGTTGCAGGACGCTGTCATCCGCCTCGAGCGTCAGGGATCCGACGTGGACAAGCATGAAGGCCAGATAGTCGCCACCGATCGGCCCGTAGTCGCCGCCATTCTCATAGGTTAGTTCGCCGAAGGTGTTCTCGCGGCTAAGGTCGATCGGTGGCAGGCGCATATCGGCTTCCCCCTGTCAGACTGCCGGTGCCATGCAAATGAAGTCGATCCGCGTTCCGGCTGCGTCTCCAATTGTCGAAGCTATGGCCTCGTGACGCAAGATACCGCCAATCAACCTGCTCATGGCGGCAGAACGATGCTTCCACGCGCACAGGCCCAGGCTAGCCGAGGCGATCCGCCAGGCGATCTCCAGAGAGGCCGCCCTTGAACGCTCGCTGGTCAACGGCTTGTCGAGATCGACGTCGAGCCGCGCTGGCCAGTCCCGCCTGCGCAGAGAGGTTCGTCCACCTCCTCCTCTTCGTCTTCACTCGGGTGGGATCACACTGGTGGACATAGCCGGAATGAAGGGCGCCTTGGTCAAAGGCGCCCTTCGCATCGGCGGCGCGCTTCGGTCCTGGAGGTACGGACTCAAGCATTTTGAGAGGAGCCACCCGATGAGCTCACTGGGCCGGCTTGCCCAGCGAGCATTCGTATATTTCGGCGAAGTGCTACAACAATCCGCTAGAAGTCGCGCTGGAAGCGGAGGAGGCCGCCGACGCTATTCTCTTTCGTAGCGCCGACCCAGTTACGGTTATCAATCTGGCCAAACTTGCCATCGTGGTTATAGTCAACTTCGGCCGTGACCGTGAAGCCGGGGACGACATCGTAGGCAAGGTTTGCCGCGACACCGTAATTCTTGTCATCGTCAGCGGAAACCTGGAGATTGAACGAGGTCTTCTCGTTGAACTTGTAGGTGCCGCCTCCCCAGACTGTCCAGTTGCCGCCCCACTGCTTATAGAAGTTGCGGTCGATGTTCTTGTCGGTGCCGTAACCGGCCATCAAGAACAGAGACAGAGCGCTCGAAGCGTTCACGTCCAAGCGAACCTTGCCGGCATATTCTTCGAAGGTGCTGTCATAAGCAGCGACGCCCGTGATCGCGCCCCAGCCCTGCGTGTACTTCACGCCGCCGACGACATGCGGGACATAGCTGTCGATCGTGTCGTAACCCGAACTGATGTACGTGAAAGGCGGGACGCCGGTCGGGCCAGCGCTGCCGCTACCTTCTTCGAGGGAAACCACGCCCGACAAACCGTTGCCGAGGTCGAAGTAGTACTGGACGACGTTGCTGTCGAAGCCGCCATAGGGGACGATCGTGTCGTTGATGACGTTGCCGGCGTAACCGATGAAGGTGTCGAAGGCCGGGTCGTCCTTACCGACGCGCAGACCACCGAGCTGGATCCAGGCGAAGTTCAGCGTAATGCCCGTGTTGCGGGCCTGCCAGTTGTTGCGGCTGTCGTTGGTCGTGGCCTGGTTGGCATAGTCGCCGAAGCTGTTGCCGAAGTTGAAGCGGGTCTCGGTGTAGGTCTTCAACGTGCCGAGTTCGGTTTCCTGGCCGGTCCAGGTCTTCAGGTTGAAGCGGGCATTCTTCCAGTAGGTCGAGTGGTCGTCTTCGCCCATGCTGTCAGGAACGTGATTGACGCCATCGAACGAACCGGCATCACCCACGCCGACGTCGTAGCGGACATAGCCGCCGATGCGCAGGCAGGTTTCGGTGCCGGGGATGTAGAAGT
>NZ_RZPW01001310.1:0-804 GCF_003998455.1 Mesorhizobium sp. M7A.F.Ca.CA.001.08.2.1
GTATAAAAATTTGCGGGCCTTTGGCGGCACGGGGTCCAAACTCTCGGGCAGATTGCGTTTGCGTCTGGTGCGTTCGAAGGCCGCCGGATCAAGATTGACGCAGGCTGGAACGAGCATGCCGATATGACCCACCGCCACGGATACTTGCGCATCCCGCTGCTCATGCTTTTCGCGATTTTGAGCACGATCGACGTTCGCGCCGCGGTCGAACAGAACGCCTCATTACAGCCGCGCAACCGGCTGGCGATCGTCATCGGCAACACGAACTACCAGAGCAAGCGTCTCGAGCACCTCGCCAACGCGGTCAACGATGCGACGAAACTGTCCGACAGCCTGAAGCGGCTGAACTTTGAGGTTCTGACTGGAACCGATCTTACCGCCGATGGCTTCGTCAAGCTTTTCCATGACGCCGAGGCGAAGCTGCCCGAAAGCAGCGCCGTGCTGATCTTCTACGCCGGCCACGGCATGCAGGTGCAGGGCGAAAACTACCTGCTACCGATCGATACGCCCGATCCGGAAAACCTGGACAAGCTGACGGCGCACGCCGTCAAGCTGAATGATGTGATCGCCAAATTCGCCAGTCGCGGCCGTCAGACCTTCATCTTCCTTGATGCCTGCCGCAACAATCCGCTGGGCAGCGGCGCCAACATCTCCAACGGTCTGGCGCAGGTCGAGGTCGGCGAAAACACGTTTGTCGCCTTCGCCACCCAGCCCGGGAACGTCACCGTCGACGGGACAGACGACAACAGCCCGTTCACCACTGCGCTTCTAAAAAACGTCGAAATTCATGGCTTGAGCATTTCG
>NZ_RZPW01001311.1:0-802 GCF_003998455.1 Mesorhizobium sp. M7A.F.Ca.CA.001.08.2.1
TTCCAGCTCTATTCGGCCTTCGGCCTGATCGACACGCACATTGCGGTGGCGCTGGCGCACTGCCTGTTCAACGTGCCGCTGGCGGTGTGGATCCTCGAAGGCTTCATGTCGGGTGTGCCGAAGGAAATCGACGAAACCGCCTATATCGACGGCTATTCGTTCCCGCGCTTCTTCGTCAGAATCTTCATGCCCCTGATCGCCAGCGGCATCGGCGTGGCCTGCTTCTTCTGCTTCATGTTCTCGTGGGTGGAACTGCTTATCGCCCGTACGCTGACCACCACCGACGCCAAGCCGATCGCCGCCACCATGACCCGCACGGTTTCGGCCGCTGGCATGGACTGGGGCCTGCTCGCCGCCGCCGGCGTGCTGACGTTGATCCCCGGCGCGCTCGTCATCTGGTTTGTGCGCAATTATATCGCCAAGGGCTTCGCCCTGGGGAGGGTTTGACGATGAATTTCGACCTCACCTGGATGGCGTGGACGTGGCCGACGGCGGCCTTTTTCGGGACCATCCTTCTGCTGCTGTGCGGCATGGCGGCTTGGGAATACGCTTCGCCGGGCGGCAATCCGCGCGTCGGCGTGCTGCGCTTCGAGACAACGCGCGGCGACCGTCTTTTCCTGTCGCTGCTTGGCAGCGCCTTTATCCATCTCGCTTGGTTGGGTCTTGTCGGATCCAACCTGTGGTGGGCTCTCGCTCTCTCCGTGGTCTACGCCATTGGCGTGTTCCGCTACGTATAGAGGGGGAAACTGTTGGAGCGACCACGTGCCGGCGGCCGCTCCAGATCGCACTTGAACCTTAAAAC
>NZ_RZPW01001312.1:0-802 GCF_003998455.1 Mesorhizobium sp. M7A.F.Ca.CA.001.08.2.1
GTCTGTTGCTAGCAGGTCGACATGCGCGACTTGGGGCCGTGGCCGCTTGGCACGACCGGCCTGAAAAGAGTCCTTGGCCGGAGCTTTGCGTCATGAGCCGGAATGCAAACGGTTGCTGCGGCTCGTTACAACGCGCCTTGGCAAAGGTGCCGAACGCGGCCCTTAGGCGTTCCCGAAGGCTGGTTCAAAATGAACTGATATGTGATGCAGGCAAAGGATTGTTGCCCTTTGCCGTTCGAATATTAGCAACCTCTTGACGACCGCCGGCCGCGCTCCAGAATCTCTCACATGGCGCAGAGACAGACTGGCATCGACTTTGGGCTCGAGGTGACGGCAGGCGGCGTCACTCATCTGGAACTGCGCGACGACCGTCGGGCAAGCAACGCGCCGGAGAAGGCAAAGGCGCCGGGCCACGCCACGCCGGTCGACTATGAAGCTGGCAAGGCCACGGTCGGCGGTTTGGTCACAGTCGAAGCGGGCTCCCATCAGGGGATGGAAACGCGCCGCGCCGGTGCTTCGCGATGAGAAAATCCGGGACTGACAATCTCGTCCCGGCCATCAAGAGCCCCGGCGATGCGCCGTCGATGAAGGGCGCAGAGCAGTTCGAGATTTTCCCCGACTACGGCCCGAGGATCAACAGGCGCCACATGGTAGCGGCAGCGGTGGTGGCAGTCCCGCTCCTGTTCGGTTTCACTGGCCTTGCCATCCGTTATGCCGCTGTTGCTTCAACATTGGCAGAGCCAGGCTTCGAGGCTTATGCTCGTGCGCTCTGCCGATGGGATTGCCACTGGTATGTGGATAT
>NZ_RZPW01001313.1:0-798 GCF_003998455.1 Mesorhizobium sp. M7A.F.Ca.CA.001.08.2.1
GAACCCGGCGTGGCGCCGAACTCGCCCGTCGAGACCTTCGCGGCGGTGCGTTTCTTCGTCGACACCTGGCGCTGGCAGGACGTGCCGTTTTTCATCCGCGCCGGCAAGAACATGCCGGTGCATGTCACCGAAGTGGTGGTGCGGCTGAAGCGGCCGCCGCTCGATGTCTTCGATCCGATCAAGCCCGCCGACCAGAACTACGTCCGCTTCCGCATCGACCCACAGGTGGTGATCGCCATCGGAGCACAGCGCAAGGCGCCGGGCGACGACATGATCGGCGAGCAAGTCGAACTGACGGCGCTCGACGACTCGAAGGGCGACATGCCGCCCTATGAACGCTTGATAGGCGACGCCATGAACGGCAACGGCCAGCTGTTCACCCGCCAGGACGCCAGCGAACTGGCCTGGCGCATCGTCGGCCCGGTGCTTGGCGACACCACGCCGCCGCACCTCTACGAGCCGCTGACATGGGGACCGGCGGACGTCATGGCCGGGTTCGGGCCACCCAATGGCTGGATCGATCCGGTGAAGTGAGAGGAACCACGCGATGGCCAAGGCAGTGAAGCAACCAGCATCGGGCACCGGGACGCCAGATACTGAAAAGATCGTGCTCACGATCGACATCGGCGGCTCGCACGTCAAGATCCTCACCAGCGCCGGCGGCGCGGAGCGCCGCGCCGATTCGGGGCCGGGGCTGACGCCGCAACAGATGATCGATACCGTGAAGGAGCTCGCCGAAGGCCTGTCCTACGACGTCGTCTCGATGGGCTATCCCGGCCCGGTCAACCACAACAGGCC
>NZ_RZPW01001314.1:0-793 GCF_003998455.1 Mesorhizobium sp. M7A.F.Ca.CA.001.08.2.1
GTCTGGGATCGGCTGGATCTGGCAGATGGGTGCGGAAGATCTGGTTGAGCAAGCAATGCTCCCGCTGCGCTTGCTCCGTGAGCGACAGCCGCCTTCGGCAGTAGATGCCGGCCGCGTCCCGCTCGTAGCCAAAAGCCACCGCCTGCTGGGCGTTCGGCAACTTTAGTGCTCCGACTGTGGCTCCCAGATGGGCCATATAGAAACGACCGAGCTGATCTCGGGCGTTGCCGATACCAGCTGGCATCACATCATTCGAGGCAAGTAGCAATCGGGTGGTCTCAAAGCCGCCGGCGGCTACAATGTAATGGCAAGCCGTGACCTCACGCTTTGTGCCCTTCAAGTCAATACAGTCGATGTGGTGGACGCAACGCCCGTTCGGCGCCAGGCGAATTCCCGTCGCCGCAGCGTTTAACCAGATGTGGATATGACGCGAAGTCCGCAGCAACCCGGAAAGCCGTTTCCACACGTTGGTTGGTCGACTAAACCGCTCCAGGCGGGTCCTGAACAAATCGCCGTCGACGCCCTCGAATAGTTCAACGCGAGAACCAGGCAACGCGCTTGTTGGATCGTAGTCGTAAGACCCGACCTCGATCACCTCGTGCGCCCGACGGTAGTAGGGCAGCAGGGTTTCATAGGTGATCGGCCAGCCCGAATTGCACACCCATTCCCGCTTCTGGAAGTCGATGCTATCGAACGGCACGCAGCGGCCACCCCATGCTCGGCTCGATCCTCCCAGCGCTCGTATCCGGAAATTCTGGACAGGCGGGGGGGCGAGGGGGTCTGCGGCAATGCC
>NZ_RZPW01001315.1:0-793 GCF_003998455.1 Mesorhizobium sp. M7A.F.Ca.CA.001.08.2.1
CCCCGAGGCTGTGCGCCACTGTGCGCACCAGCAGCGCGGTTGAGCGCGCGCCGGCGTCCATATGACCGATCGATCGGTCGCCCAGGAACGAGGCGCGGCCACGCAAGGCTTTCATAGGCACGGTCGCGTCGGCCGCGGCGTCGGCGATATCGGCGATTTCAAGAGCTGTCTTTCCCTGCAGCAGCGCGTCATGCACCGGCTGCAGCACGTCGAGCATGGTTTTTTGTCCGATCTGCGATTTGCCGCGTGCTGCCACAGCTTCGATCGCCTTGCCGAACGCCGCCGTCAGATTGGCGCGATCGGGTTTCGCCGAAATCTCCTTGCCGAGTGCCAGGAACAGGGTGCCGAACAGCGGGCCGGAGGCGCCGCCGACCGTCATCACCAGCTTGGTGCCGATCGCCTTCAGGGCATCGGGCAGCGGTTTGGCCGAAAATGCTTCGACTTCGGCGCGCACGGCCTCGAAGCCGCGCTTCATGTTCAGCCCGTGGTCGCCGTCGCCGATCGCCTGGTCGAGCGCCGTCAATTCCTCGGCGTTCGCGGCGATCGTATCCGCGGCGGCCGCGATCAGCCGGGCAAGGTTCAACGCCGCCATGTCACCCGCATTCCCGGTTTCCATCTTGCCGGCAGTATCGAAAGAACGGTCATTCGACAACTGGAGCATACGTCAGGCCGCTTCATGCAATGCCGCGGCCGCCGCGAAGACTTCGGCCACCGCGTGAGCGCCGGGGTCGACCACACCTCGCAGCTTGCTGCCGACATAGGCCGACCGCCCGGCTTTTGCCTTGTCCATGGC
>NZ_RZPW01001316.1:0-792 GCF_003998455.1 Mesorhizobium sp. M7A.F.Ca.CA.001.08.2.1
GGGAAACGCACACCTACGCCTCGATTGCCAATGTGAAACCCGACGCCTTGCTGCCGATCTAGGCCGATCTAGATTGGCCTTTCTCCTGCATCGAGCAGCCATTGCCGCACGGCCTGCGTCGGCTCGGGGTGGCGCTGTTTTCTCGGCATCACGACATAAAAATCCTGCGTGCCGCGCATTTCGCCGCTGACGGGCTGAACCAGACGGCCGGCGGCGAGTTCGGCGGCGACGAGAAAGCGGCTGGCCAGCGCAATGCCCTGGCCGGCGACGGCCGCGTCGATGGCGAGGCCGGTCTGGTTGAAGCGCATGCGTTTGAGTTCGGTCGTCATCTTCAGGCCGATCGCCTTTTCCATGAATTCCGGCCACAGATTGTGGGCATCGTGCAGCAGCACGTGGTGCTGGATTTCGGAGGCCGCGATCTCGATCGCGCCGGCCGGCAGCAGGGCCGGGCTGCACACGGCGACGATCTGCTGGGGAAACAACAGGTCGACGACCAGCCCGGCGCCGGAGGGTGGGCGGCCCTGCCTGACCGCGATGTCGACGCCGTCGGCCTGGAAGCTCGACAGGCTTTCGCTGGCCAGCACGCGCAGGTCGACCAGCGGGTTGTGCGCGACGAAGTCGTGCAGCCTCGGGATAAGCCATTTGGTGGCGAAACTCGGCGTCACGCTGATCGTCAGCCGCGCCGGCTCGGGACGAAGCAGCAGCGTCGCCTCCGAGATCAGGTCGAAGGCGCGGCGGATGTTGGGGACATAGGCGCGGCCCTCGTCGGTCAGCGCCAGGCCGCGCGGCAGC
>NZ_RZPW01001317.1:0-792 GCF_003998455.1 Mesorhizobium sp. M7A.F.Ca.CA.001.08.2.1
GGGCGGGAAAATAGGGGGGGATGGCGCCCAAAGCCGCGCCTGCCACGACCGCCAGCGCCAGTGCTGCCAGCGTGTGGATGCCCGCGGGCAGGGGCATGGCAAAGCCGACCCAGGCGGCGGCGAAGCCGCCGAGGAACAGCTGGCCCTCGATGCCGACGTTGAACATGCCGCCGCGCAAGCCGATGCAGGCAGCGACACCGCAGATCAGGATCGGCGTCGTCTGCAGCAAGGTCCCGGCAATCTTCTCCTGATCGCCGAAGGCGCCGCGCAACAGTGTCATGAACACACGCACCGGGCTTTCGCCGACCATGAGGATGATGATCGCGCCCATCAGCAGTGCCACGCCGATGGCGATGACCTGGCCGGAAACGGCATGCAAATGGTCTCTCATGATGCGGTCTCCGCGGCGAATTCCGGCGCGGCCACGCCTGCCATCATCATGCCGATGCGCTCCTCGTCGGCGTCATCGCCAGAGACCTCGCCCATGATCCGCCCGTTGAACATTACCAGGATGCGGTCGGCAAGGGCGGCCAGTTCGTCGAGTTGCACGGAAATCAGCAGGATCGCGCGGCCGGCGGCACGCTGGCGCATGATCTCGTCATGAATGGCCTCCTGGGCGCCGATGTCGACGCCGCGCGTCGGCTGGTCGATCAGCAGGAAATCGGCGCCATTGGTGAATTCGCGTGCCAGAACGACCTTCTGGATGTTTCCGCCCGAAAGCCGCTTGACCGCATCGCCCGGTCCGCGCGCGCGAATATCGAAGCTCTTGATCAGCGTTTCGGCGTTTTGATT
>NZ_RZPW01001318.1:0-788 GCF_003998455.1 Mesorhizobium sp. M7A.F.Ca.CA.001.08.2.1
GCTCTCAGCCTGGGCGGCAAGGGCGGCAACGGCGGCGATGGCGGAGATGTGAGGGTTGAGGTTTCCGGATCGATCGAAACCTTCGGTGCCCGCGCGCATGGCGTCGTGGCGCAGTCGGTCGGCGGCGGCGGCGGTGTCGGCGGCGACGCAAAAGGCAAAACCTCGAACGCGCTCGGCATCGGCGGCCTTGGCGGCAATGGCGGCGATGGTGGCAACGTGACCGTGATCCGCACCGGCACCATCACCACGCATGGTGTCGATGCGGTCGCCATCATCGCCCAGTCGGTTGGCGGCGGCGGCGGCATCGGCGGCGCCGGCTTCGGGCGCTTCGGCGCCACGGCCGATGGCGGCAGCGGCATCGACAACAACACCATCGGCTTCAACACATTTGCGGGTGCCAAGGGCAATGGCGGCACGGTGACCATCCAGCAGGACGGCGAGATCGTCACCGATGGCGAGCGGGCGCACGGCATCGTGGCCCAGGCGGTGGGCGGCGGCGGCGGCCTGGCCGGCACGCTCTCCGCCGGCGCTGCCGGTTCCGGCGGCGGCATCGGCGATGCCGCGGCGGCGACGGCGACGGCCATGAGCCAGGTCTGGGTCAAGGGTGCGAGCTCGTATGCCATGTTTGGACAGAGCGCGACCGGCATCGGCGACGCGCACGCGGTTACGCTGACCGCGGGCGACAGCCTGTTCGCGCAGGGTGCTGGTTCCGTGGCCGCCTACGGCGAAAGCACAGCCAACGGCGCGAAAGGCAATATCACCATCAATCTCAACGGTCACTACACGAT
>NZ_RZPW01001319.1:0-784 GCF_003998455.1 Mesorhizobium sp. M7A.F.Ca.CA.001.08.2.1
GCTTCGTCATCGTCGGCGCCGGCAATGCGGTGAACCTGACCGACGGCCTTGACGGCCTGGCGATCGTGCCGATCATGATCGCGGCTGCCTCCTTCGGCGTCATCGCCTATCTCTCCGGCAACGCCGTGTTCGCCGAATATCTGCAGATCCATTTCGTGCCCGGCACCGGTGAACTGGCGGTCGTGCTCGGCGCGGTCATCGGCGCTGGCCTCGGCTTCCTCTGGTTCAACGCGCCGCCTGCGGCGATCTTCATGGGCGACACCGGATCGCTGGCCATGGGCGGCCTGATCGGCACCGTCGCGGTCGCCACCAAGCATGAGATCGTGCTGGTCATCGTCGGCGGATTGTTCGTCGTCGAAATCCTGTCCGTCATCATCCAGGTCGGCTACTTCAAGATGACTGGCAAGCGGGTGTTCCTGATGGCGCCGATCCACCATCATTTCGAAAAGCTCGGCTGGACCGAAAGCCAGGTGGTGATCCGCTTCTGGATCATCGCCGTCATCCTGGCGCTGGTCGGCCTGTCGACCCTCAAGCTGAGATAGGAAGCCCTTTGATCCCCGCCGCATCCTTTTCAGGCAAGCGCGTTTCGCTCTTCGGGCTTGGTGGCTCGGGGATCGCGACGGCGCGCGCGCTGATCGAGGGCGGCGCGGACGTGCTGGCCTGGGACGACAATCCCGACAGTGTGGCCAAGGCCGCCATTGCCGGTATCGCGACCGCTGATTTGCGCGGCGCCGACTGGGCGAAATTCTCGGCCTTCGTGCTGTCGCCTGGTGTGCCGCTGACG
>NZ_RZPW01000131.1:0-10461 GCF_003998455.1 Mesorhizobium sp. M7A.F.Ca.CA.001.08.2.1
GCCCAGAGCATCCCTTGGTAGGTGCGTTGATTGAACCCATAGACTCCCCCCACTGTATCGAGGGTGCGGCCAATGATCACGACCGGATTGGCAAAGAATTCGCCAATTTGGAGAATGCCGTCGAAATATGCGTTTTGAGCGGGGATGAAGAATTTGAAGACGAAGTTTCCGGCAGCATAGGCTATGGACGCGCCGATGATGAGGGTGACCAGCAGCACGAGGTCCTGTCTGTTTATGGGCTCATTATTGCGCCATGTACGAGCCAGGATAATGCCGGCCCCCATCACTGGAATGCCGAGTATGAAACTCTGGTAAATTGAGATGGCGAAGGCGCCGCAGACGATGGCGCCGAACACCACCGGAGTGGCCGGTCTCCGGTGCCCGAGAGTTAGCCAAACCGATAGTGTACAAGCCGCCAACGCAACTCCGATGGAGCCTATGTTCGAATAGAACTCCGACAAGAAAAACCATGTTGGGAATGCGCAAAATATTGGAAAGAGGAAATAGTCGTTCGCGGTCAGGAATTCCGCGTCTGGGCGAACGAGCTTGATGACGATCAGATACGAAGCAACACAACCAAGTCCGAAAAGAGCTGGCGCCACAAATGGCATGGTCGGCTGTTGCAGCAGAAACATTTCAAGCAGATATGCCCCCCACCGTCCTTGGGCTACCCATACCGAGGGGTCTGTCCTAAGCGCTGCGAGTTCTTCATCCGTTGATAGTGGAAAAGACGACAACTCAAAAAAATATATCCCGCAGAAAATTAGCAGCAGATAAATCGCGGAAGTCCGGAAGTTAGGCTGCACTGCAAATCCCTCTGGTTCGAGCCGGCGTCTTTCCACCGATGTCGCGGCCTTCGTCAAGCACTATCTTCCTTGATTTGTAACTTCGCGCTCGCGCACCCGTCTGCACCCCTGTCGGAAGGCATTGGTTCATGATCTGCGGAGTATCCATCGAGAAATCACGAAGTTGAGGACGGTCGTGACGGCTAGGGTGACGAAGAATGCCGCCGCGGTGTTTTGCAGCACGCTTTCAAGAGTTTTAAGGGTTGCCAGTCCGAGCACGAACACGACAGCAATCGAGGCGCCGATCGCCAGTCGATCGGCGATGCCCGCGCGACCTCCAGGAAAGACGCGATCGGGATAGAACACCATCACAAACACGAGGCCTGCCAGCCAGGCGAGCGCGTAAGACAAACTCGAAGGGAGCACGGAAAGACCGGCAAAATAGACAAGGCTGGTCAGGGCGGTGTTCAGGCCGCCGGCGACAAGGAACCGGACAGCGTCCCCGCCAATGCGATCAGCGGCCATCCTGCCTGACCGTATCCAGGAAATCCGTGTAGCCCCTGATGTAGTCGCCGGCATCGTAGGGATGTGAAGCCATGACCAGAAGCACTGTGTCCGGCTGGAACTTGTACTGGATCCCCCAGATTCCGGGTGGAAGGTAGAGGCCGATCGACGGTTCGGTCAACGAAACCTCCTTTCTGTCATGGCCGTCATCGACGACAACCGAAAGGCGGCCATGAGCCGCGATGAGGAATTGATGGCACTCGCGATGCGCATGCTCACCTCTGACCTTGTCGGACGGCACGCCATAGACCAGGAAGGACCGGGCCGGCTTGAACGGGAGATTCGAACCGAATTCCAGCGGCGCGAGTTCGCCCCGCAGATCGCCAAAATGCGGCAGCCGCCAAAGTTCGCTGCCGCCGACCCCAAGCGACATTTTCTCGCCAACAGTGCCTGGGAAGGTTTGCGTCACCGCCGGCACGATCTGCGGGCCGGTCTGGTAGCCGATGATGACGGCAGGATTTCCGACCACAACGGCATTGGCGGGAACGTTCTTGGTCACCACGGCGCCGGCGCCGATCATCGCGTCGCGGCCGATGACAATACCTGGCAGGATTGTCGCGTTGGCGCCGATCGATGCGCCGTCTTCGACCGTCGTTTGCAGAAACGTCTCGGGATATTCCCTGGAGCGCGGGAAGCGATCGTTGGTGAAGGTCGCATTCGGGCCGACAAATACACGATTGCCCAGGCGTACCCCGTCCCACAGCTGGACGCCGCTCTTGATGGTCACGTCATCGCCGACGATCACGTCGTTCTCGATGAAAACGTGATCGCAGATGTTGCAGCTCGAGCCGATCACAGCACCAGGCAGCACGTGGGCGAAGGCCCAGATACGCGTTCCGTCGCCGACATGGGGGCTTTCGCAGATACCACGCTCGTGGACGAAAAAAGGCTTGTCGGTCATTTGGCAGTTCCGTCAATGACGCGGCTGATGATCCTGAGTGGGCGCGACTTGGTGTTTTCAACAGCCCGCCAGAGATAGCAACCAAGAATCCCCTGAACCAGCAGACTGGCCGAACCGAAGCCCGTGATCAGCAGCACCAGTGTCGTATAGCCAGCGGGGTCGATATTGCCAAGCAGCCGCGCAATCACGGTAACGACTGCAAATAGAAGACTTAGCACACAGCCTGCAAAACCCACCCAGAGTGTGAGCATGATCGGGAAATCGGAGAACGAGAAAATGCTGTCCATCATGTACCGGAAACGCCGTGCCATGCCCCAGGCGCTTGTTCCATGCTCTCGTTCGCGCCGCCGATAGGGCACGAATTTCCGCCTGAACCCGACCCAGAACAATTGCACGACAAGCGAGCTGTTCGGCTCCTCGATCGACAGGATCGCTTCCAGAACCTGGCGATTGCAGGCAAAGATATCCACCCCGCCACTCGGCATGCTGGGCAGGACCAGCCTGCGGTAGGCCGTCCAGAAAGCCCTCGACAGAAATTTGGTCAAGGGCGGATCGCTACGCCCGGTTCGCTGCCCAAACACGACGTCAGCCTCATCCTTTTCCAGCTTCGAAAAGAACTCGACGATCAGTTCTGGCGGCTCCTGCAGGTCGGCGGCCATGGCCGCGACCTGATCACCCGACGCGTGTTCGAGCCCGGTTCGAATTGCGGTGAACGAGCCAAAGTTCCGGCTATGGAAAATGATCTTGTAATCGTAGCCCGAGGCTTTCAATTCCTCGACCAGCAGAGGGCCGGATTCATCCGGTGATCCGTCGACAACGAAGACGAACTCGATGTCGCCTTGATATCTGGAATGGAAATCGGCGACCGCCTGCAGAAGGGAAGGGATGTTAGCCTGATTTCGATAGATCGGGAAAACGATCGAGCGTGTCGTCACATTGCCTCCCATTCGCGCAGGGCCAGGCACACTTGCTCTATTTCGTCACTCGTCATGTCCGGATAGCAGGGGACGGAACAAAGACGGCTGACGCTGGCCCTTGAAACGGCGAGATTTTCGCTTCCCTTCATCGGCAGATCCGCCCAGCCGACCTGGTCGCAATCCAGCACAGGATAGTGAATGTCGGTGTCGATGCCGCGCTCTTTCATAAACGCTCTGAATGAATCCCGGTCGTCGCAGAGCGCGACGGCGAGGTGCGCAACAGCGCCGTCGCCGCCTTCCAGGAATTGCAATCGACGTCCGGCAACCGACTTGTACTGGCTCAGGATGCCGCGCCGCTGCCGGTTGCGGCTATCCACATCGCCCAGCAGAACGTCCAGTATCGCAGCTTGAACTTCGTCCATGCGAGAGTTGCGGCCATAGGGCACGCCGACGTGATATTTTGAACTCCAGCCATATTGCTGCAGTTGCCGTACATGCCCGGCGATTACCGTGTCGGAGGTGAGAACGGCGCCGCCGTCACCCATGGCTCCGAGATTTTTCGTCGGGTAAAAGCTGAAAGTGGAGATATCTCCCAGCGAACCCGCAACGTCGCTTCCTATTCTCGCCCCGTGCGCCTGCGCGCAATCCTCCACGATTGGAATGTGCGAGAGGCCAGCCTGGTCAAGTCCGTCCCTGATGGCGCGGACATCGACAACGCCGCCATAAAGGTGGGTGACGACGATCGCAGCGGTATCTACGCTGGCTGCTTTCAGCACCGATTGAATGTCCACGAGCTGGCTGGCCGGTTCGATGTCGACATAGTGCGGAATGAGATCGTTGTGCCAGCAGGCGCAACTGGCATAGCCCCCGGCATTGGCCGCGACGACAACCTCGCGTCCGCGCGTGGTGACCGCGGCCAACGCAAGTTCGAGCGCATCCGTGCCGTTGGCCACGAGGACGCATTCCGAAACACCTATGAACTTGGAAAAATTTGCAGCGAATTTTTTGCCGGCCGCGCCATTGAGCCACCATCCGGAACGCAACGTGCTGGTTACTTCATGCTCGATCTCGACCTGATAGCGCTGATACAGGCGCTTCAAATCGTTCATCGGAACGGCTTCTTGTTTCGTCATATGTCAGTCTCGCTACCCAGTACGCGGAAAGGATTAGGCTTTGGACACCTTCCCTGCACGCTTGATCGGCTCTGCCGTGAACGATTCGATCCGACCCCCTTTGAGTGTCAGTTTTTTCGTGCACACACTTTGGATAAGAGCCTCGCTATGGCTGGCCAGAACGATGATGCCCGCCTTTTCCGCCAGTTCGTCCATGCGCCGTTTGGCCTTGTCCTGGAATGACGCGTCGCCGGCGCCGATCCACTCATCCATCAACAGAATCTCGGGATCGAGCGCGGTCGCCGCCGAAAAGGCCAGTCGCGCGGCCATGCCCTGGCTGTAGGCCTTGAACGGCAGATCAATGAAATCCCCGAGTTCGCTGAAGGCGATGATGTCCTCCATCTTCTCTTCGATCTCGGCTTCCGTCCAACCGCTGATCAACCCACGCAGCATGATGTTCCTGCGCCCTGTGGCCTCACGACGGAAGCCTATGTTGATGTTGAATAGGGCGTCGACTTTGCCTTCGATCGCGACGCTTCCCCCGGATGGCTCGTAGATCCCGTACAGCACCTTGAGAAGGGTAGTCTTGCCGGCCCCGTTTGGGCCGACCAGGCCCAGTCGGTCGCCGGCCTTCAATTCGAAACTGACGCCGTCGAGCGCCTGCACAAACTGCTTTCTGCCCGAGCTTTCGATTCTGCCGCCTGGCCCAGCCACACGACGATCCGGCGCGGAAAGCGTCAGCTTCTCGTGCAGCTTGTAAACAAGGCTAACGTTGTCCAGCTTGATAGAAACCATGGAAAACTCAGATGAGGAAGACGACTTGTTTGCGGTATCGGCCGAGCAGCAGCAATGCAATCGCCCATGTAACCAAAGATGCAATGATAGTTACAGTGAAAGCATGAGCTGGAAATTCTCCATTGATGACCGGCAAACGGACGATCTCCAGAAAATAAGTGAACGGGTTCCACTCATAGGCGTATTTTTGGATGGGGTCGTGACCGTTGTTCATCCAGAAGACGGGCGTGAAGAACATGCCGACCCGCAGCAGGTTGCCAACGATGAACTGGCTGTCGGGAAAGAAAGCTCCGAGAAACGCGAAGACGGTGACAAGAGCGGGTGTGGCGAACAAGATCAGCAACAATCCTACCAGTGACCACAGCCATGGAGTTGCGACCGGGGAGCCGCTCATGACCAGAATGACAACGCAACCTGCGATCGCATAACCCGCCCTGATGGCGGACTGCAATGCCAGTCGCATCACATAAACAAACAAAGGCAGTGTCGTGCCTTCGATGAAGCTCTCTTCGCGCTGAAAGAGCGCCACGCTCATGGACATGACTTCCATCAGGTAGAACCATACCAGAAGGCCGATCGCGACATAGGCGGCATAACCCGCGGCCCCCTTTCCGGCAGGCTGGAACACGAAAACGAATGTGCCCACGAAGGCGACGTAGTTTACCAGCATCCAAAGCGGGCCGAGCGTCGTGCGTCTGTGCTGGTCGCCGATGTCCTCGTGGGCAAGCGCGATCCAGACCCGGTGTAATCTCATGGCCTTTGAGATGTCGTCAAAAGCGCCGTTTAGTGCCGCAATCATAGCTGAGAGTATCGCAATCCGTTATTCTGGCGCATTATTCTTCGCTGGCCATAGCGAACCACCAAGCCCGGCTCTAATAGCCATTTCGATGGGCATATGGCAACGCATTGCGTCGTAACGCGGTGGGGAGCAGAGTCAACTGCGGCAAAACTGAACGCATGCTGATGCTGTGTGACTTATATATTAGCTCTTGATAATGTTTCCTTTGCGGCAATCGCCCCAGCATGATCCATGTTCTCCACTGGACGCCTCTTCCCGAAAAAATCTCTAGCTATGCCCTCCGCCCCGCAGTATGCGATACACCACGGCGGGGGCCGGGGATGGCACTTAAGGTGGATTGGTCGCGAAGTATCTTCGTGTTCGCACTTCGCTGGTGTCGATGCCCTTGAGCCTGGAGTCTAGTGCCGTCCAATGAATTCCCACCTAGAAGCTGTGTTCGGGCTCAGGCCACAGATGCGGCGCGCCTTCATCATGGTCCAGGACGTGGTCATGGTCCTGGTGGCCGTGGCGCTCAGCCTTATCCTTTCGCGGTCGAATCTTTCGTTCGAAGCGCTCTCCAACGAGGGTCTGGCGACATGGGCGGGCATCGTCGTCATCAGCCATTTGCTGTTCCGCTACAGCGGCCTCTACACCACCGTCTGGCGCTTCGCCTCGACGCCGGACTTTTTCAACATCCTGAAGAGCTGCGCGATTTTGACGTTCACTCTTTACATGGCGTCGCTGCTGCTGCGTTTTTACCGGCCGGTGGCGGGGCTCAACGAGCGTCAGTTCATCGTCTTCTTCCTCGTCTCCTTCACCATCATATCGGCACCCCGGCTGTTCTACCGCTTCCTGCGTGACGGCGCGAGCTGGGGGATTCTGAGCCGCAAGACCGACGCCAGGCAGGCCAAGCGCGCTCTGTTTGTCGGCCGGCTCGGTGAGGCCGACCTGATCATTCGCTTCACCCGCACGGCGCAACCGGCGGACTATTCCATCGCAGGCATCATGGCGACCGAGCGCGGCGCACCGTTGGGCACGCGGATTCAAGGTGTTCCCGTGGTGGCGACCATGCCGCGCCTGATCGATGTCCTGGAAGACTATGCGACCGGCACCAAAAGCCTGGACCTGCTGATTTTCGGCAGCGGCGCCGAGCACGAAATCGAAGACTATTCGGAACTCGTGCGCATTGCCCGGCACGGCGATATAAATGTGGTGCAGTTCTCAGGCCTTTCGGAGTTGGAACAGCACGGAAAGCTGGTTCTCGACACCGTCGAGATGGAAACGATCCTGCGCCGTCCGACGGTCGCGGCCGACATCCAGCGCATCGGCGCTTTTGTGGGGGGCAAACGCGTTCTGGTGACCGGCGGTGCCGGTTCGATCGGCCAGACCCTGGTCAGGCGGTCGCTGGAACTGGGAGCCGAGGCGGTGCTGGTGGCCGACAACTCCGAGTTCGGCATTTTCCAGCTGAGCCAGTATGTTGACGAGAAGGACCACGACCGCCTCAAGGTCCGCATCGTCGATGTCGCGGACCGGCGCCAGATAACGCGTGTCGTCACGGAATTCCGGCCGGACATCATCTTTCATGCCGCGGCCCTCAAGCATGTTCCGCTGCTCGAGGAAAACTGGGATTCGGCCATCCAGACCAATATCTTCGGAACGCTCGTCTGTGCCGAGGTCGCCGCCAAGTGCGGGGTTGCGCAATTTGTCCTGATATCGAGCGACAAGGCGGTGGATCCCTCGTCAGTGCTCGGCATGACGAAGCGGGCCGCCGAACAGATCATCAGCGCCTTGCATGGCACGCCGGCAGGCGAGACAAGCGGGCGTCGCCCGGCCACCAAGTTCATTGCAGTGCGGTTCGGCAACGTCTTCGGCAGCAATGGTTCGGTGGCGACCATATTCCAGGCGCAGATCGAGGCCGGAGGGCCCGTCACCATCACCGACCGGCGCATGACGCGCTATTTCATGACCGTGGCCGAAGCCGTCGATCTCGTCATCATGTCGGCGGCCGACGCCGCGTCGCGGCAGAGCGGAGACGATTATGCCGTCTATATGCTCGACATGGGCAAGCCGGTGCCGATCCTTGAAGTGGCCGAAACGATGATCCGCTTGTCCGGAAAGAGCCCATACAAGGACGTCGCGATCCGGTTCACCGGCATAAGGCCGGGTGAAAAACTCCACGAAACGCTGCATGGCGAAGACGAGGAACTCGTCGAACTCGGCATCTCGAAGATTTTCGGCCTCAGCACGGACGTCGTGGAATGGTCGGATGTCCAGGTCGCGCTCACGGCGCTGCAGCAGTCGGCGAAAAACCAGGACAAGGCTGCCGCGCTCGCCGCATTGGCAGGTCTCGACCGCGCCAAGAAGGCCAGGGCAAGTGCACGTCAAGACGCGATTCCGAAGACGGCCGGGCAGGCGACCTAGAACAATTCCGGGAAAAGCGCACGGCGCTTACCTTTGGGAATTGCGCCAAATCAAAGAGGTAGATCCAATCAGAATCAGAAAGCGATCTTGCTCGTGAGCAAAGATGATCTGCGCATCGCGGTCCTGATGGGCACGAAAGACGGCGCCGCCTTCATCGAGGAGCAGCTGCAGTCCCTGCTCGAGCAGTCGCACCCTCTGGTCGACCTGTGGATTTCAGACGATGGCTCCACCGATGGCACGACCGCCATCATCGAGGCATGGAAATCCCGCTGGCGGCCCAAGGGTCGAATGACGCTCGTCGAGGGGCCGCGGCAAGGCTTCGCCGCCAATTTCCGCTCGATGATCGTCGATCGACGCATCGAGGCGGACTGCTATGCCTTCTGCGACCAGGATGATATCTGGGAGCCCGACAGGCTGGAGAGCGCTATCGACTGGATGCGGACCCAGGATGCGAAAATCCCGCTGATGTTTTGTTCGCGAACCGGGACCATGACGGAAACAGGAAGCCTTGTCGGCCATTCGCCTTTGTTTGCCCGGCCGCCAACCTTTCGCAACGCGCTTGTGCAAAGCATCGCCGGCGGCAACACCATCCTGCTCAACGCAGCGGCACGCGACCTGCTGGCCAGGGCCTGCATGCGGACCGGGTTCGTCAGCCACGACTGGTGGGCCTATCTCATCGTGACCGCTGCCGGTGGCATCGTCCGCTACGATCCGCGGCCGCTGGTGCGCTACCGGCAGCATGCGGCAAACCTGGTCGGCGCCAACGTATCCTGGAAAGCAAGGGTGTCCCGGCTTGGCCGCCTGTTCAAGGGGGAATTCGCCGGCTGGACGGACCTCAACCTTGACGGTCTTGCCGTCAATCGCGACCTCCTGACCGAGGAGGCGATGGCGTGCCTCGACCTTTTCACCCGCGGGCGCGACGGCGGCCTTTTCCGCCGCTTGGCAGGCTTGCGCCGAAGCGGCGTCTATCGGCAGACCGTTTCCGGAAACCTGGGGCTCTATCTCGCCTTCATCCTGGGGCGCATCTGAACATTGCGACGGCTGCGTGGCGCGCTTGGTCAAGAGATCGGCTCATGCTACGTCGACCGGATTGACGGCATTGGCCTGCGGCATTGCCTCGGGACTTCGGCAGGGAGCACTATCGGCCGTTCATGAAGGCAGCCAAGCAAATCTTCGATCTTGCCGGTGCGGCTCTGCTGCTGGTGGCGACATCTCCTGTCTTGGCGCTCACCGTCCTTGCCGTTCGGGCATCGTCGCCGGGCCCGGCCATTTTTTCACAGGTGCGGGTCGGCCGTGACGGTCGGCTTTTCCGCTGCCACAAGTTGCGCACGATGTATGTCGGGACGCCGTCGCTACCCTCGCATGAGGCGCCGGCGGATTCCGTGACATCGGTTGGAAAAGTCTTGCGGAAGTTCAAGCTGGATGAGCTGCCGCAATTCTGGAACGTCTTGAAGGGCGAAATGAGCCTGGTCGGGCCGCGGCCCTGCCTGCCGACCCAGACGGAATTGATCGAGTGTCGCAGGCGGCTGGGGGTTTTGGCGGCGCTGCCGGGCATAACAGGCCTGGCCCAGATCAGGGGCATCGACATGTCTAACCCGGAGCTCTTGGCGCAAACGGATGCTGCCTACCTCCGCACCGCGTCGTTCTGGCTCGATCTTCGGATCCTGTTTGGAACGCTCTACCGAAGCTGAGCAGACCATGATCCCAAAAGTGGAAACCGGTTTTTGGAAAAGATCATGGTCAAGCAAGAAAGTCAGGATCTGCTGAGCCGCGCCAGCTCGGCCAGCCGCTCAAGCGTGCCGGCTTCGGGCGTCCACCCCTGCGATACCAGCAGGGCGGGGTCGCATATCTGTGTCGCGGTCAGGCTGTCCCAGAACGCCCGCCTGCCGAGTGCGGCCACCACCGGCCGTATCAGCCCGGCCGGCACCGCCATCAGGCGCACAGGCCGCCCCAAACCTCTGCGAAAGGCGGCGATGACGGCGTCGAGGGCGATCGGCGGCACATCGGCGCCGACATAGATCGGGCGAAGCGGCCCGGAATGGCTGAGCAGGTGCGACACTGCTCGCACCGCGGCCTCGGAAGACATCAGCGAACGGATTCCGGTCAAGGCACCCGTCGGCAGCGGCAGCGGCGTATCGGCAAGGCGCATCAGCGTTGCCAGATTTCCCCTCATGCCGCTTCCATAGAC
>NZ_RZPW01001320.1:0-782 GCF_003998455.1 Mesorhizobium sp. M7A.F.Ca.CA.001.08.2.1
CTATGTCATCGACCGCAAGCGCTTCACCTCGGCCGGCGGTGTCGGCAGCCTCGACATGATGCTGGAGATCATCACCCGCGACTACGGCGCCGAGCTTGCCGCCGGCGTCGCCGAATGGTTCGTGCACAGCCAGCTGCGCTCCAGCATCGACCGCAAGATGATGCCGCTGCGCCTGCGCACCGGCGTCCAGAACGAGCTGGTGCTGTCGGCCATCGCCATCATGGAAGACGCGGTCGAGGAACGGCTCGGCATGGCCGAGCTGACCGCGAAGCTCGGCGTGTCCTCAGACAAGCTCGAGCGCTCCTTCCGCTCCGAACTCGCCATCTCGCCCAATGGCTATTACCGGCGCCTGAGGCTCAAACGCGCCGCTGACCTGCTGGCGCACTCGACGCTCGCCGTGCGCGACGTGGCGCTGGCGTGTGGGTTTGCCTCGATGTCGAGTTTTGCCCGGGCGTTTCGCGAGGAGCATGGCCATCCGCCGAAACTGGCGCGGAGGCATTAGGGTAGTCAAAGGAATGGCGGGACAGCGCCCCCCTCTGTCCTGCCGGACATCTCCCCCTCAAGGGGGGAGATCGGATGTAACAACGGCTTTCGCCAATTTTCAGCGATGAAGAAAAGAGCGATGAGGCCAAAGCTGCCAATCTCCCCCCTTGAGGGGGAGATGTCCGGCAGGACAGAGGGGGGCGCTTGGCGCCTGCATCTCTTGTTGCCCAGCGGCATTCCGCACAACACACGCGGTTTCCAGCACAATCCTCCGGCCCCCGCTGCGCCATGCTCCAGCC
>NZ_RZPW01001321.1:0-781 GCF_003998455.1 Mesorhizobium sp. M7A.F.Ca.CA.001.08.2.1
GGTGGTGGGCGAACTGAGGCTGATCGATGTCGCCGACTACATCGCCTTTATCCGACTGGAGCATTTCGCATGCCTGTCGGACCTGGTCGATTCAGCGGTTGAGTTGTTCTTCATGCCGGGCACTCTGCGGCTCGGCCATGGTGGTGAGGCGCATGTCGACTGGAGCGGCAGCCCGCGCATCGTGCTCGATCTGGAACTGAGGCCGCCCGGCGTCACCGTCTATTTCCAGCTGACGCTGAGCGAGCTCGGCGCGTCGGTGGCGGTCAACTACGTATCGTTCGAGAAGCCGGGCGAAGACCCGGAGCGCAACACGGCGCTGCTCGAAGCGGTGATCGAAGAGGCGCGTATCCGCAAGGTCGAGCCGCTGGCCTATCGCTGATCGTCGGTCGCTTTCGAAGCGCTGCCGAATTCCCCTATTCGATCAAGCCCAGCCGCAGCGCCTTGGCAACGGCCTGGTTGCGATTGACGGCGTTGAGCTTCTGGGTCGATTGGGTCAGATACTGGTTGGCGGTGTGCACCGACAGTTTCAGGAGTCGCGCGATCTCCTCGCTGGTGTTGCCGTTGGCGGTCAGCTTCAGGCATTCGAGTTCGCGCTTGGAGATTGCACGCATGCGGCCGGCATCGCTCGGGCGGATGCGGGCGACTGCGGCGAACAACGAAAAGCAACGAGCGTGGATCTCGTAGAGAGCGTCCTGCGACAGGGTGATCTCCGAGCCCAGGAAAACGACAAGGCCGCATTGGCCGCGGTCGGCGTGGACGGGGAAGTGGATGCCGCTGGTGC
>NZ_RZPW01001322.1:0-773 GCF_003998455.1 Mesorhizobium sp. M7A.F.Ca.CA.001.08.2.1
ATACATGGCCGTCAGATTGAGGTCATGCAGGATGGCGACCACGCCACCGCCCCTTCTGGCGAAGTCGCGGGCAATGTTCATGATGATCAGCTGGTGCTTGATGTCGAGGCTGGACACTGGCTCGTCGAGGAACAGAAAGCGCGGCTTGCCGTCGAGCACCGGCGCCCAGACCTGGCATAGCACGCGCGCCAACTGAACGCGCTGTTGCTCCCCGCCGGAAAGCTCCTGGTAGAAACGGCCGGCAAAGCCGTCGAGATCGACACGCGCCAGAGCCCGTTCCGGCAGCCGCGCATCCTCGCCCGGCAAGGCGCCCGAACGGCCGCCGACAAGACCAAGCTTGACCACTTCCCGCACGGTGAACGGGAACGACAGCGTCGTCGCCTGCGGCAGCACCGCGCGATGGACGGCTGCCTCGGCCGGCTTCATCGTCGAGAGATCTCGGCCGTTGAGGGCAACGCGGCCGGTATAGGCGAGCTCGCCGGAGAGCGCTTTGAGAAAGGTCGTCTTGCCCGAACCATTGGGGCCGACGACGGCGGCGATCTCGCCGGGCCGCGCGTGGAAATCGACACCACTGACGATAGGCTTGCCGGCGATATCAACCGAAACATCCTTTGCCTCGATCATCAAGCCTCACAAATCAACCACGCCGCGCTTGCGCAGCAGGATCCAAAGGAAGAACGGCGCGCCCGCTATCGCGGTGACGATGCCTATCGGCAGTTCGGCCGGCGCAACGATGGTGCGTGCGACCGCATCGGCCAGAAGCAGCAGCGAGG
>NZ_RZPW01001323.1:0-772 GCF_003998455.1 Mesorhizobium sp. M7A.F.Ca.CA.001.08.2.1
GTCAACGGCGACGCGGGCCTCGCCGGCAAAGCCCATGTCGGCGACCACCTCATCCTCATGCGCGGTGATCCAGCCGGGAACCGGTCCCGAGATCAGCGGCTTGCCGGTGCCGAGTGCGACCGCAACGGTCTCACCGTTGGCAATTATCGTCGCTTGCGTCTTGGTGAAGGTAATCGACTTGGCGGTGCCGTCGATCAGGATCGTCACCGAACCATCGGCATTGGTCTTGACCCAGTCTGGATCCGGGTTCGGGCCGAGCACCGAGAAGCGTGGATATTTGGCAGTGATCTGCGGTTCGTCGAGGCGGAAGATCGGCTGCACATCGTAGCTGATCCACTGGGTCAGGAACAGCGGCAGGCGCTCCCAGTGCGATTCCCGCATGACCTGCGGCAGGTTGAAGAACCACAATGCGTACAGCAGGTAGAGAAAGATGCCGCCAAGCAGCATCAGCGGCCCGAAGCGCTTGTGGAACGGCCGCTGGAATACCTGCGGGAAGCGCTCTTCGATCGACTGGATCTGATCGGCGGTCATGGTGGCCATGGTCAAGCGCTCATCACGAAAGCCTGCTCGCCGACCAGCTTGCGGCGCAGCCAGGCGGAGAACTGGTCGACGATGAAGATCGTCGTGAACAGGAGCAGCACGAGGGCTATCGTCTTGGCGCCGAAGCCGCGCGAGATCGACAGCTTCAACTCCTCGCCGATACCACCGCCGCCGACCGCGCCCATGATGGTGGAAATGCGGACATTTATCTCAACACGCAGCAGCGTGTAGG
>NZ_RZPW01001324.1:0-769 GCF_003998455.1 Mesorhizobium sp. M7A.F.Ca.CA.001.08.2.1
CTGAGGCTGATCGATGTCGCCGACTACATCGCCTTTATCCGACTGGAGCATTTCGCATGCCTGTCGGATAAAGGCGATGTAGTCGGCGACATCGATCAGCCTCAGTTCGCCCACCACCTGCTCGATGGCGCTGGCGACGATGATCTCGCGGGATTTTGCGTGCGGTTGCCGGTTCATGAAATCTGTCTGCGCTCAGCCTTTTTCGAGTAGACGATCCGCACCAGTTCGGCGACGGCCTGGTAGAATTGTGACGGGATCACATTATCGACCGAAACTTGCTTGTACATGGAGCGGGCGAGCGCCACGTCCTCGAAGATCGGGATGTTGTGTTCCCGCGCGATCTCACGAATCTTGAGCGCCACCAGATCCTGGCCCTTGGCCAGCACCATGGGCGCCGAGTCCTCGTCGCGCACATATTTCAGCGCGATCGAGAAGTGCGTCGGGTTGGCGATGATCAGCGTCGCGCGCGGCACAGCCGTCATCATCCGTTTGCGCGCCCGGTCGCGCGCCAGGGAGCGCAGCCGCGACTTGACGATCGGGTCGCCCTCGGACTGTTTGAACTCGTCCTTGACCTCCTGCTTGCTCATGCGCAGATCCTGCTTCCAGTGGAAGCGCGACCAGACGATGTCGACTGCCGCGATCAGCCCCATGACGAAGACGATGGCCACCAGGATGTCGACGGCGATGCCGCGGATGACGAGACCGAAGGCGACCGGATTGGTGATCATGCCTGCGAGCAGCTTGCGGTGGTCTTCCGACAGGGTGAAGC
>NZ_RZPW01001325.1:0-769 GCF_003998455.1 Mesorhizobium sp. M7A.F.Ca.CA.001.08.2.1
TGGCAGCGCAGGCAATAGGGATCCTGCACGCGTTCGTCGCCAACCCGGTGCGATTCACGGATGGCGCTGCCGGCCATCAGATTGCGCAGGGCGTCGGCCGTCTCGACCTGGCCGGGATGCTTTCTCAGCACATGGATGCGCGGATCGAAGGGTGCGTCGGAGCCTTTTGCCGCGTCGGTCGACAGGGCACCGGCGACCAGCGCCGATTGGTAGAGCACTTCGGCCTCGAACAAGGCGGCCAGCGCATAGGCGGTCGAAAACTGGGTGCCGTTGAGCAGCGCCAGGCCCTCCTTGGCGCCCAGTGTCACCGGTTCCAGGCCATGCGAGACGAAGGCGACCTTGGCCGGGAAACGGCCATGTGGGGTAAAACATTCGCCGACACCGATCATCACCGCCGTCATGTGCGACAACGGGGCGAGGTCGCCGGAGGCGCCGACCGAACCCTGCGCCGGCACCACCGGGATGACGTCGTTGGCCAGCATCGCTTCCAGCAACTCGATGGTTTGCGGCCGCACACCCGACGCGCCCTGCGCCAGGCTGGCGAGCTTCAGCGCCATCATCAGCCGGCAAACGGCAACCGGCATCGGCTCGCCGACGCCGGCGGCGTGCGACAGGACGATGTTGCGCTGCAAGGTCTCGAGATCCTCGGCCGGGATGCGGACGCTGGCCAGTTTGCCGAAGCCGGTGTTGATGCCATAGACCGGCTCGCCCTTGGCGACTATCCTGGCGACGGCCTCGGCGCTCGCCTTGATTTTCGGCCGGCAGGCAT
>NZ_RZPW01001326.1:0-764 GCF_003998455.1 Mesorhizobium sp. M7A.F.Ca.CA.001.08.2.1
GGCGCCTCCTTCGTTCGAATTGAAAGGAATTGAGGCGTCGGACTGTCCGAAACGTCTAATCCCTCCGCCGGTACAAACCGGATCAGGTTCAGCGGGTTGGCGAGACTGCCTCTCAGCCGGTCCGCGAAGATCGCGTCCGGCACCCCGTTAGAGCGTTTCGACACATAGGCCGGGCCGATCCGCCATGCAAGCGGGAGTTTGCCGCCTTCCGTTTCCCGTGCCGGGCTGATAAGGGCCACACGATATGAGCACATTCACCATCCTGCTTGGCGGCGATCTCATCCGTACGCCACGGCTCGACCGTCAGGTCAAAGGCTCCCGCGTCATCGCCGCCGACGCCGGCATCGGTCATGCGCGGTTGCTGGGTCTCGTGCCGGAGCTGTGGGTGGGTGATTTCGATTCCGTGCCGGCGAACCTGCCGGACGATCTCGCTTCCGTGCCGCGCCGGACCTTCCCGGCCGAAAAAGACCAGACCGATGGCGAACTGGCCATCGCCGCCGCACTGGAGCGCGGCGCGACCCGCCTGGTGCTTGCCGGCGCCTTTGGCGGCAAGCGCGCCGACCACGCTTTTCTGCATCTGGCGCTTGCCTTGCGCCTGGCCGAAGCAGGGACCGATGTGCTTTTGACCAGCGGCGCCCAGGAAGGCATCCCCCTGCTGCGCGGAACGGCCGGCTTCGACTATGCCGACGGCACGCTGTTTTCGGTGCTCGGCTTTTCCGAGCTCGACGGCCTGACCGTCACCGGCGCCAAATGGCCGCTCGCTC
>NZ_RZPW01001327.1:0-760 GCF_003998455.1 Mesorhizobium sp. M7A.F.Ca.CA.001.08.2.1
CCGGTACTGGTCGCGCGAGAAGAAGTCGAGCGCGGCGAAATCGGTGCGCTCGCGCAGCACGGTGTCGATGCGGCTGACGCCTTCGAACCACACGGTCCAATCGACGTCGTTGATGAGGCGCAGGCCGCGAATGATGTTGCCCGTCGTCACATTGCCGCTGGACAACGTGTGATGTTCGGAAATGATGATTTCCTCGGCATCGGAGCCGGTCTTTTCGAGCTCGCCTTCCAGCCATTCCAGAGCCTTGCCGGCATTCTGCGAGCCATCGCGCAGGCGATAGAGCAGCTGGGTGGCGAAGGTGGTGTCCTGTGCGTGGGCGCTGAAATTGGACAGGATCGACTGCCGGTCGGCGCTGTCGTCGGTGGCCAGGACCTTGTCGGCCACATCGTTGGCGATCTGACGCATCTGACGGGTTCGATTGACCCTGACCGCCAGCCGGCGCAGATTTTCGATCAGCACGAAGCGCAACAGCGAAGGCAGCGCCCAGAGTTCGCCGATCTTCAGCGGCTCGACCGACTGAAAACCCTGGACGATGGACTTGAACATCGTCGCCGAAACGGAACTGTCCGAATGCGCGACATAGGTCCAGGCCAGCGCCAGCGCGCGCGGCACGCTGCCGCCGTCAGGCAGTTTCAAGGTCGGCAGCTGGCGATAGAAGCGGCGCGGCAGGTCGCGATTGACCTGGAAAATGGTCTCTTCGACCAGGTAATTGTTGTCGAGCAGCCATTGTGCCGCCGGCGTGATCGTCTCGCCCCTCGCC
>NZ_RZPW01001328.1:0-759 GCF_003998455.1 Mesorhizobium sp. M7A.F.Ca.CA.001.08.2.1
GTGCAGTAGGACAAAAGGTCGGCTTCCGGCAGGAAGTCGCGAATCTTGCGGGCAACCATTGGCGTGCGGCCCTGGCCGCCGCCGATATAGACGGCGAAACCGAGTTCGCCGGCGGCGTTCTTCCTCAGGTGCAGGCCGATGTCGTGGGTCTGGATGGCGGCGCGGTCGCGCTCGGCCCCCGTCACCGCGATCTTGAACTTGCGCGGCAGGAACGAGAATTCCGGATGCACCGACGACCACTGGCGCAGGATTTCCGCGTAGGGACGCGGATCGGCGACCTCGTCGGCGGCAGCGCCGGCGAAATGGTCGGCGGTGACGTTGCGGATGCAATTGCCGCTGGTCTGGATGGCGTGCATCTCGACGCTTGCGAGATCGGCCAGGATCGCCGGAATGTCCGACAGCGCCGGCCAGTTGAACTGGATGTTCTGGCGCGTGGTGAAATGGCCGTAGCCCTTGTCGTATTTGCGGGCGATGTGGCCGAGCATGCGCAGCTGCTTGCCGTTCAGCGTGCCATAGGGCACCGCGATGCGCAGCATGTAGGCATGCAGCTGCAGATAGACGCCGTTCATCAGCCTCAATGGCCGGAACTGGTCCTCGGTGATCTCGCCGGCAAGACGGCGCTGCACCTGGTCGCTGAACTCGGCGACGCGGGCCTGGACAAAATCGTGGTCGAACTCATCGTAACGGTACATGCTTGGTCTTTCAGGGCGCGTCCGCCCATGCCTGGTGTCTTGGTTATACTGCCCGCGCAGCCTGCTT
>NZ_RZPW01001329.1:0-757 GCF_003998455.1 Mesorhizobium sp. M7A.F.Ca.CA.001.08.2.1
ACCATGGCCATCGGGTCATTCGGCTAAGTGGCAATCATCCGGATTGGCGACGTCGGACAGCGTACCTACCTCGAACGTTTAAGGGCCTTGGTGTTCCTGGGAATGCTAGTCTGCCTAGGGTGCCGGAAGGTCGGGGAAGCTGGACATGGCCAAGCTCGGGTTCGATACGAGGGAGTCGCCGCAACCAAGATCGGCCTGGCCGGCGAACAGACACCGTGCCGACACGCCCTTGGCCAGATCCGCTGTCGCCGGCGCCGACTTCCTGATCGGCCATCCCGCTGCGGTGTGCGCGGACCGGGAAGCGCCGAGACGGCGCTGGACGATAAATGGAGACTTCACGACGCTTCGGCCAACCGGTGTGGCCCGTTACGCCCGCGAGGTCACCTTGGCTCTCGACGCCCTCATTTCAGAAGGGCATCCGCTCGGTCGCGACCTGGAGATTGATCTCGTGGTGCCGCGTCCGCTTTCGGAACCTTTGCGCCTCGATGCCATCCCCGTCCGGGTCGTTCCTGAATTCAGCAGGCCGCGACTGCCGCAATTTTGGGTGCAGGCGCAGTTGCCCTGGCATGTGCCTGGAGGATTGCTGAGCTTCTGCAATCTCGCTCCCGTCGCGCTGAGGCGCCAGATCGCGTGTATCCATGACATGCACACAAGGCTCATGCCGTCGAGCTACGCGCGAGGATTCCGCTGGGCGCACCGCTTGATCCTGCCGGCACTTGGCAGGCAGGCCGCCCGCATCACGACCGTCTCGCAACTC
>NZ_RZPW01000132.1:0-10407 GCF_003998455.1 Mesorhizobium sp. M7A.F.Ca.CA.001.08.2.1
AAGCCGAAGCCGATGGCCCCTTCGCCATTTCCGGGGAAGCACCCGGCTTGCGCTCCGCCATCCCCGCCGATGTCGACTGGTCTGTCGCCAATGGCCGTGTCGCTGTCGCCAATGTGTCGCGCGCGATCATCCCCTCCTTGCGCGAACGCTATGCCAACCTGGCCGTCGTCGAGATCACTGCCTCGCCTGAAGTGCTGGCCGAGCGTCTGGCGATGCGCGGCCGGGAGTCCCGCGGCGAAGTGCTGGCGCGGCTGGCACGCAGCGCCAATGTCACTCTGTCCGGGCCCGGCGTCACCTCGATCGACAACAGCGGCCCGCGCGAAGCCGCCGGCGAACGCTTCGCCGAGGTGCTGCGCAAGGCGATGGCCTTTTCCGACATGTCGGGCCTGATCTAGGCTAGCTATTTCGCAGCCTGGCCCGCCACGCCCTTGCGGGTGGCGTCGACCATCAGCCGCCGTTCCCGGAACACGCCCCATTGCTGGTCGACCAGCACGCCGATGAGGATGACGCCGCCCATCACCGCGAAGTTGAGCGAGGACGGGATGCCGAGCAGGTTGACGAGATTCTGCAGCTCCTGCAGCAGCACCGTGCCGAGGATGACGCCGATCAGCGAGCCTTCGCCGCCGCGCAGCGAGAAGCCGCCGAGCACGGCGGCGGCGATGGCGTAGAGTTCGTAGAACTGGCCGTGGCTGGCCGGCGAGATCGAGCGCGTGTACATGGCGAAATAGATCGCCGACAGCGCCGTCAGCACACCGCAGATGACATAGGCGGCGATGACGACACGGCCGGTGCGGATACCCGAATATTTCGCCGCCTCCTCGTTCTTGCCGATGGCGTAAAGATAGCGGCCGAACACCGAGCGGTGCAGCACCACCCACATGACGATCGAAATAACGATCAGCGCGATGAAACTGTTCGGCACGCCATAGGAGCGGCCGGCGGTGAGGAATTCGAGCTCGGGAAAATTCTGGCCGAACGCAAAACCCGCCGTGCCGTCGGCAGTGTAGAAGCGGGCGACACCGCGGTAGATCAACAGGCCGCACAAAGTGACGACGAAAGGCTGCAGCTTGAGCCTTGTGATCAGCCAGCCATGCACCAGGCCGATGATGGCGCCGAGGAACAGGATCAGCACGAAGGCCAGCGGCCAGCCCACCTCGCGCACGGCGATGAAGTCGATGAACAGCGTTCCAAGCAGCGCGACCACCGAGCCGACCGACAATTCGATGCCGCCGGTGATGATGACGAAGGCCTGGCCGATCGACAGGATGCCGAACAGGCCGATCAGGTTCGAGGTGTTGGCGAGGTTGATCGGCAACAGGAAGCGCGGATTGATGATCGCCACGATCGCCCCGACCACCAGGATCAGGATCAGCAGGCCGAGATCTTTCTTGCTCATCGTCTTCTCCCCAATGCCTGAGCAGATCGCGCTTGCGCGACCCCGGCAAAACTACTTCGGCTGCTTGCCCACCGCCAGCAGCAGCACGTTTTCCTGGCTGAACCGGTCCTTGTCGAGAATGCCGGAGATTTGGCCCTCATGCATGACGGCGATGCGGTCGGACACGCCGATCACCTCTTCCATGTCCGACGAGATCATCAGCACGGCGACGCCGGCATCGGCCAATGCGCGCATCAGGCCGTAGATTTCCGCCTTGGCGCCGATGTCGATGCCGCGCGTCGGCTCGTCGAGGATCATCACCTTGGGGTTCATGGCCAGCCACTTGCCGAGCACGACCTTCTGCTGATTGCCGCCCGACAGCGTGCCGGTGCGCGTCTGCACCGAAGGCGCCTTGATGCCGAGATCTTTCTTCTGCTTCTCGGCGGTGGAGGTCTCGGCGCTTGAGGACACCAGGGAGCGGCGCGCATGCGCGGGCAGATTGGGCAGCGAAATGTTCTGAGCGATCGACAGGTCGAGCAGGATACCGGTGAGCTTGCGGTCTTCCGGCACCAGGAAGATGCCGTGCGCGACGGCGTCGGCCGCGGAAGCCAGCGCAAGCGGCTTGCCGTCGAGTTCCAGCGCGCCGCCGAGCTTCGAATCGATGCCGAAGAACACCCGCGCCAGCTCGGTGCGGCCGGAACCGACAAGACCGGCGAGGCCGAGGATTTCGCCGCGCCTGACGTCGAGATCGACCGGGCGGCCGGGATAGGCAGGGGTGCGGATGGCCTTGGCCGCAAGTGCTACGGCGCCGGGCGCACGCGCCGCTTCCGAGGCCTTCTCGCGCTCCTTCAGCATGCGGCCGATCATCAGCTTGACCATCTGGTCGTGGCCGATATCGCTCTTCGGCAAGGTGCCGGCCAGCATGCCGTCGCGCAGCACCACGACGCGGTCGGCGACGCGTTCGACCTCGTGCAGGCGGTGCGAGATGAAGATGACGCTGATGCCGTCGGCCTTCAGCGCCTTGATGACGTCGAGCAATTTGTCGGTCTCGGCGAGCGGCAGGCTGGATGTCGGCTCGTCGAGGATGACCAGCCGCGCCTCGATCGACAGCGCCTTGGCGATCTCGACCATCTGCTGCTGCGCCAGAGACAGGGTCGCAACCGGCGTGTCGGCGGAAAAATTGGCGCCGACGCGCTTCAAAAGCGGCGCCACCATGGTGCGCAGCTTGGCGCGGTCGACGAGCTTGAGCGGCCCGGCGCGCAACGGCTCGCGGCCGAAGAAGATGTTGGCGGCGACGTCCAGATTTTCGAACAAATTGAGTTCCTGGTGGACGAAGGCGATGCCCGATCCCAGGCTGGCTTCGACGGAGAGCCTGTCATGCGCGGTGCCGTCGACGGTGATCGTGCCGCTGTCGGGCCTGGTGACGCCGCCGAGGATCTTCATCAACGTCGATTTGCCGGCGCCGTTTTCGCCGACAAGGCCGATGACCTCGCCCGGCCTGACCTCCATGGAGAAGCCGTCGAGCGCGACGACGCCCGGATAGGTCTTGCGCACGTTCTCAAGGCTGAGGAACGGGGCGGTCACGGATGCAGCAATGGATGTGTCGGAATAATTCATCATGCCTGACAGCGATTGGCGGGCCAATTTCTGAGCATGATCTCTGGACAAAACGGTTTCCCGTTTGTCCGAGAACCGGCTTCCACTTTTCGGGATCATGCTCTTGGCTTTTGGCAGACTGACGATCCTCGCGGTGTTCGTCAATGCGAGCAGCCGGCCCAAGCGACGTTGAGCCGGCTGAACTGCTTCAAGTCTTAGTTTCCGGCCATCGCCTTCAGATTGGCGGCGTAGGCGTCGACGTCATCCTTGCCGATGATCTTGGTCGGGATGATGATGAGGTTGCCTTCCGGGATGCCCGACTTGTCGCCCTTGAGATAGGCAGCCATCAGCTTCATGCCCTGATAGGCCCATTCGAAGGGCTGCTGCACGACAGTGGCGGCAATGGTGCCTTCCTTGACGCCGCCCAGCGTGATCGGATCGTCATCGAAGCCGACGACGGTGATCGAGCCGAGCTTGCCGGCATCGCGCAGCGCTTCATAGATGCGCGGCGTGTTGTAGGAGTAGAAGCCGACCATGCAGGTGACGTCGGGGCTGGCGACCAGCGCGTCCTCGACATTCTTCTTGGCGCGCGCCTGGTCGATGTCGTCGCCGCGCACGTCGATCAGCTCGATCTTGGTGCCGGCCAGGCCGTCCTTCATGCCTTGGATGCGCTCCTTGGCATTGTCGGCGCCGAGCAGGCCGACGAAGCCGAGGCACTTGCCGCCATTGGGCATCGCCTTCTTGGCGATTTCGGCCGCCTGCTTGCCGGCATCGACGTTGGACGAGCCGATATAGGCGACGCGCTTGGTCTGCGGCGCGTCCGAGTCGGTGGTGAACAGCGCGGTTTCCGAAGCGATCTTGTTCAACCCATCGGTCGAGGTCTTGGGATCGACGGCCGAGACCATGATGCCCTTGACGCCGGCGGTCACCAGATCGTCCATCAGCCGCTGCTGGATGGCGACCGAGGACTGTTCGGGATATTTGAGCTCAAGCGTGTAGTCGGGCAGTTCGCCCTGCGCCTTCTTGACGCCGGCTTCGGCGGCCTTCCAGAAATCGGAAGCGCCGTTGACGACGAAGGCCAGCGTCGGCTTGTCGTCGGCGCGCGCGATTGCCGTGGCCGACAGGCCAAGCAGCAGCGCGGTCGCGGCTACGGATGCATTGCGTATCAAGGATTTCATGTTCAACCTCCCGTTTGGCTCAGTCGTTGGACCGGCCGATCTTGCACTGACCTGATTTGCCGTTTGCAGCGTGGACGCCCTCCTCCTCAAAGGGGTTCCCGGCACCGAAAGAATGGCGTCGTTCCAGCCACGACAGCGACCTTAGAGACTCATCCTTCATTCGTAAATAGTCCGATTTGTCTGACATATCACATATCCGAGACAAGGCTTGCGGAGATAGGATCCGCTCGCCACCGGGCCATTTTTCGTACTCTCCCGTCGCCCCGGACGTGACCGGCCGGATGCGACGATTGACGGTACAGCGCATTTTTGTATTAGTAAACAGTATTAGTTCCGAGCCAATGCCAGCGGTTTCGCGGTGTGCCCGCCGGCGTGCCGCCCTCACCGCTGGGCAGCCGCCCAGGCCTTTTGTTAATTGAGCTTTCGCTTGTATGGAGATGCGTGGCGGATGGACCTCCGGCATACTAATAGTTATAAACGAGCCTGACGTTATTCCGATAAATCGACGGCGTCACGCCACCTTGCCGGCCTGACCGGCCAGCCAGACTGGGATTTGCCATGAGCGAGACGACGGATCGGGCCAGCGACACGGCGAGGCGGCGCAAGGCGCCCGCCAAGGGCGCCAAGGGCCGCGTCACCATGATCGATATCGCCAGGGCCGCTGGCTGCTCGCAGGCGACCGTGTCCTTCGTGCTCAACAATTCGCCAGGGATCAAGCTGTCGCAGCAGACCCGCGAACGGGTGATCGAGGCCGCACGGACGCTTGGCTACACCGCGCCCGCTTTCGAGGCGCTTCACCCGGCATTGCCTGCCTTCGAGGGGCCCGCCTTCGAAGGGCTGGACGGGGTGATCGGCTTTGCCGTCGACCAGCTCGCCACCAGCCCCGAAGCCGTGGTCGCCATCGAGGGCGCGCGCCAGGCCTCGTGGAATGCCGGCAACGTGCTTCTGGTGGCGCAGACGCTGGGCGATTCCGTCATGGAGCCGCGCGCCATTTCAGCGCTGACCAAGCGGGGCATTTCGGCGCTGATCTACATGACCATCTTCACCCGCGAGATCACGGCGCCCGACTATCTCTACGGCCTCGACATCCCGGTGATCCTGCTCAACTGCTACACGGCGGACTACGCCTTCCCTGCCGTGGTGCCGAGCGAGATCGCCGGCGGCCAGAGCTCGACCCGCCATTTGATCAGCCACGGCCACCGCCGCATCGCCACCATCACCGGCGAGCCGTGGATGCAGGCGGCACAGGACCGGCTGAAGGGCTACCGCCGCGCGCTCGCCACGGCCGACATTCCGTTCGATCCCGAGCTGGTGGTCGAGGGCGACTGGTCGGCCAGCGCCGGCTATGCCGCCACCGTCAAGCTGCTGGCACTCAGGGACAAGCCCACCGCCATCTTCTGTCAGAACGACCGCACCGCGATCGGCTGCTACGAAGCGCTGAAGGAAGCCGGCCTGCACATTCCGCAAGATATTTCCGTGGTCGGCTACGACGACGAGGAAATCGCCAGGCATCTGTTCCCGCCGCTGACGACCTCGATCCTGCCGCACATGGCGATGGGCCAATGGGCGATCGAACAGCTGGAAGCGCCGGCGGCGCCTGGGCGCGGGCGGTACCCGATCACGAAGCTGGAGTGCCCGCTGGTGGAGCGGGAGAGTGTGAGGGGAGTGGTGGGGTAACGCGACTCGGCGGGCCAGCGCTGGCTTACCTTCGACCGTTAGGGAAACCTGACCAGTGGGACGAAGAGCTGATGGCGGCAATGCAGACAATTCTTGCGCGGAAGGGGGGTCAAGGTCGAAGCCCGAGACATTCATTCCCATTGGTGCAACAGACCGGCACGGTTGCGAATTTGGGGTTGGACACGCCGTGCCGGCCAGTGCTGGACACCCCAGCCCGATTACGCTACCGGCACAACAGGAATCCAGCAATTAAGCCTGATGGTCTAGATCGCGAGTGCAGAGCCTGTTCTCGCGCTTCAGGGGGCCTTTTTACCACGGGCATTACTTCTCCTCCGGGCAGTCCAGCAGCTTCGCATGGCGATGCATTTCTTCGCACCCGTCCGACAAGGCCGGGCTTGAACCATTCCGCCTTGTCTTTCTTCAGGCCTTCGGCACTGGTCCGCTAACCTTGCCCTGCACGCGGTCCCACAGGCAGTTGCGTCTGCCGAACTTGAAATTGAGGTTGACGGAGCCGACTTGCGGAATCGGCTGTCGTTTCCTGGAGAAAGCAAAAAGCCCGCCACCTTTCGGCAGCGGGCTTTCCAAAACTGTAACTCTCTTGGTTAATCGATAATCCCGGATGAGCTGGGCGAAGCCGTCACTGACGACAGTCGCTCACGCTTCGTGAAAACGGGCTTCTGATAGATTTTCTTCATCGACATTCCCCTTTGCCAATAATGTGTCACTCTTTGCCTTCCGCCGGGCAGCGTGTCAATCGCGCAACAAAATGCCGCCACCTTTCGGCAGCAGGCCGGTCACGGCGGTATGTCGATGGCCATCACCGCCTCCACGGAAGGAACGCTGATGGCATTCCAACTTGCCCATCGTTTTCGGATGATTAACAAAAAGGGCAATTATGTAACTGACAAACCCGGCTCTTATTGGCGCTGGCTGTCAGGAAAGATCTGCCTGCGCCTTGCCCTTGCCGATAACCTTTGCTTGCCTACTGTCCCGACCATGAGAGGAGGCAAACATGGAACGGCTTTACCCGGTAGCTCTCGTGACGCTGTTTTGTAGCTTGATGATATTCGGAATGGCGGTGACGGTCGCGAGAACCCACAAGAAGACTGGCATACTGGCGCCCGCAATGACCGGCGACCCGCTCCTTGAACGAACCATCCGGGCACATGCCAACGCGGTGGAATGGTTTCCTATCTTTATGCCGTCGATGTGGCTGTTCGCGATCTACTGGAATGCCGCGTGGGCTTCCGGCCTTGGGCTGCTCTGGATGATAGGTCGGATTGCATATTTCGTAGGGTATCGCACCGCGCCCTTGAAGCGCTATCCCGGCTTCTTCGTCCAGTCGATTGCAGCCTTCGCGCTGCTTTTTGGCGCTCTGGGCCGGATCATCTATCTGATGCTCTAGGCGCTCCCCAGCCGCGGGAGAACGGCACAGTACCTCATAAGTGGAGATAGGGCGCACCCACTCCGGTCGGTGTCGGGTCGGTAACATTGCTGGACGCGTTCGAGGGGCGCCAAATGCTCATCGCCTCCTATTACATGTGGTTCGACGGCCGGCCGGCAGCCGAGCAATGAGGGGTGCACCTTCTTCACGACGCAGGTGGCCCATTCGCGGGCTCGCGACACCCTCGCCGCCGAACGCTGGCGGTTGCCCTGGCTGGCGGTTGAGAAGAATTATGCCTTTGAAGGGCTGAAGGGCCGCGTGAGCCTGCTCGACCGCAAAGCTGCCTACGACAAACGCAGTGCCCCGAAACGGTCCCGAAATCATTGGCGCACCCGACAGGATTCGAACCTGTGACCTCTGCCTTCGGAGGGCAGCGCTCTATCCAGCTGAGCTACGGGTGCTTTCCGGAATCCGGAAAACGAACCAGCCGGTGAACCGGCAAGTCACGGCTTCTTAGCGGAAGCGGGCGCGGGCTTCAACGGGCAATTGGCGATTGGCGTAGCGACTTGGGCCGGGTGCGTCCAGGCTGCGGCCTATGAGGTTCCCGCCCCCGCCTTCACCGTCCGCCTTCCACGCACCGCCCGCTTCGGCTTCTTGGCGCCCGCCAGTTCGTGCATCGCGTCCAGCTGCATCTGCTGCATTTCGGCCAGGCGCGTCCATTGGCGCGAGATGAGGTAGTCGAGTTTTTCGTGCAGATGGCGCACTTCGAGCTCGGCCTTGAGGTTGACGCGGTAGTCGTTGAAGGAGCGCAGGCGGTCCTTGGACTCCTGCCGCCGCTGGCTCATCATGATGATCGGCGCCTGGATGGCGGCGATGCAGGAGAGCAGCAGGTTGAGCAGGATGAAGGGATAGGGATCGAAAGCGGCGCTCATGCCGGCGACCAGATTGATGCCGATCCACACCAGAAGCACGCTGCCGAACGAGATCAGGAACCACCAGCTGCCGCCGAAGGCCGCCATGTTGTCGGAGACGCGGTCGGCGAAGGTGCGGTGCTCCTCGAATTCTTCTTCCGAGTTTTCGGAAATCGTGTCCTGCCTGGCGATCGATTCGACCACCTGGCGGTCGAGCTCGGAGAATTCGCCGTGCTCCTGCTGCAGCAGCTCCTCCATATAGCGCATGCGGTAGCGGCCGAGCTCGGCGCGGCTGATGCGGGCGCCGGCCGGCAGGTCGGGATGGTCCGAGCGGATGCGGTCGGCGAGGCTCGGGCGCAGCGTGTCGATGCGCACCAGATCGCGCTTGCGGAATTTGCGGCCCGATATCGCCGACGGCTTTTTCTTCGGCTTGCCACGGTGGGCGCCGGGGCCTGCCGGTTCGGAGTCCGGCACTTCGGGCGTGTCGAAGTGTTCGTCCGATACCGGATCGGCCTCCAGCTCACCGACGATCGGCGCCTCGAAATACTCGCCGCCGTCATCGTTCTGATTGTCTGCCGCCTGTTCGGGCGTTTTGGGGACGGTGCTCATGGTGGGCTCCTGAGGGTGCTGGGCGACGATAGACAGAGGTGGCGGCGCATAGCCAGCGCCGGGCACGGATTTCGCAGGCCGGACAAGTGTTTTTGATCGGAGAGGCGATGTGGCTGACTGCGGCTCGCCCCTCAGGGAGGGTGGAGACGTTCGAAATTGGCCGGAGCGGGAAGAACTTGCCCGATGTTTGCGCCAATCACCCCCCTCTGTCCTGCCGGACATCTCCCCCTCAAGGGGGGAGATTGGCTGTTGTCCCGGCTTTCGCCAATTTCCACCGTCACAGGAGTGAGCGGAGCGCCGAAGCTGCCAATCTCCCCCCTTGCGGGGGTTGAGGAGCGGTCCGCGCAGCGGGCGGAAAGCCAATTGCTTGGCTTTCCGAGCGACGAACATCCGGCAGGACAGAGGGGGGCGCTGTCCCGCCAACGTGCACAGGTTCTGCAGGGCGGCGGGCAACAAAAAACCCGCCTTGCGGGCGGGTCACGTTTCCAGTCGATCAATTGGCGCGACTCAGCACCATACCGAAAATAGAGCATAGCTGCCCTCAGGGTCAAGAAAAAATTCCTATCGACATCCATCCCCGCGCAGCCAAGCGCGATGCTTTGCTACCGGCAGCTCGCCCTTCGCAGGCTCAGGGCGTTCGTCGTTCAAAAAGCCAAGCAATTGGCTTTTTGTCCGCTACGCGGACCACTCCTCACTGCTCGGCGAACATCAGCCTAGTCTTGGCGCCGTCCGTGGTCGGCGACAGGCTGCGCTGGATCAGCGCTTCGACGTGGTCGTTGCGCTGGCGGGCTGAGTCGGCGCCCATCACCACGACGATCAAATTACGGCCGTCGGCATTGTAGGAGGTGACGATGTTGAAGCCCGACGCCCTGATGTAGCCGGTCTTGATGCCGTCGACGCCGCGCACGCGGCCGAGCATGTCGTTGTGGCCGCGCACCAGCCGGCCGCGGAACATGAAGTCGCTTTCGGAGAAATAGTGGAACTGCTGGGGAAAGCGCTGATGCAGCGCCATGCCGAGCACCGCCATGTCGCGCGCCGTCGTCATCTGGCCATCGTCGGGCAGGCCCGACGCGTTGCGAAAGGTGGTGCTGGTCATGCCGAGCTGGCGCGCGTTGGATGTCATCATGGCGGCGAACTGATCCTCCGAGCCGCCGAGATATTCGCCGACCGCCACTGCCACGTCGTTGGCCGATTTGACGACGATGGCGCGGATCGCGGAATCGACGTCGATGCTTTCGCCGCGCCGGAAGCGCATCTTGGTCGGCGGCTGCGAGGCGGCATGGTCCGACACCGGGATCTGCGTCTGCTTGCTGACGCGGCCGGACTCCAGCGCCTCGAACAAAAGATACAGCGTCATCATCTTGGTCAGCGAGGCGGGGTAGCGCTGCGCCGTCGAGCTGACCTCGAACAGCTGCTTGCCGGTCCTGGCGTCAACGACGATTGCCGCATATCTCTGCGCCGGCGCGGGCACGGCCAGCACGCTGTCGGGCGGCGTCGTGGCGCAGCCGGCCAGCAGCACCAGCAGGGCTAGTGCCGCAAAAACTCTCTGGATGAGCGGAAGGGGGCGCAGGTAGGACAAGGGCTGGACTGTTCTGGGTCGGCTGTTGCTGAGATGAGACGACGCTAACGTAACGCGGCTGTTGCGTCCATTTGGTTAATGCCGGTTAGCCCCAGGAT
>NZ_RZPW01001330.1:0-757 GCF_003998455.1 Mesorhizobium sp. M7A.F.Ca.CA.001.08.2.1
CTCCAGGCCAGGGTGGCCAGCAGGCAGCCCGCGAGGGCGGTCGAGCGCAGCAGGCCGCACTTCGAGATGGCAATTCCTGTCAAGGCCAGGCTCCCCAGATCAGCACCGACGCAGTCGTGCATGTTCCCCGGGGCATAGCACCCGACATCAAGGGCGGGTATCGTTGAAACTAGCTATGCCCGCCGCGCCGCGATCCGCCGCTCAGGCCGCGGGCACATGCAGGGCCAGCACGGTTTCGCCGCGCCGCGACCTTGTGTCGAGCGTGCCGCCCAGCCGTCCGGCCCGGGCCCGCATCGAGCGCAGGCCGGTGCCCGGGACGGGCGCTTCCGAGGCGGCATCGAAGCCGACGCCATTGTCCTGGATGGCCAGGCTCAGCGTCTCGCCGCGCCGGTGCAGGTCGATGACGACGCGGCTTGCCTGGCTGTGCTTGAGCACGTTGGTCAGGCCTTCCTGCAGGATACGGACGAGATCGAGGCTTCGCGCCGCCGGCAGGTGGCAGTCCTCCAGCCCGGTCAGGTTCCACACGCAATCGATGTCGCGGCTTTCGCATGCCAGCGTTTGGCGGCGGCGCAGCGGCGCGATCCACTCGGCCAGCGACTGGCCGCCCGTCGGGTCGTCGGCGGCGGTGTCGATGATCACCCGCAACTCGTCGCGCAGTTCCTTCAGCACGGACAGGAAGCGATCGGCCGGAAGGTTCTGCGGCGCATGCTCCAGCATGGCGATCGAATTGACCAGGGTGCCGCCCATGCCGTCATGC
>NZ_RZPW01001331.1:0-754 GCF_003998455.1 Mesorhizobium sp. M7A.F.Ca.CA.001.08.2.1
TGTCTATCTTCTGCTGCGGCGTCGTCACCGGCATGAACACGACGCCTCGCCTGCCGAAATGGCGGCAGACGAAAGCAAAGCCCTGCGCGTGGTTGCCGGCGGACGCGCAGACGAACAGTTCGGCCTCGTTGCCGGCCGCCAGTGTCTTGCGGAAGAAATTGAAGGCGCCGCGGATCTTGTAGGAGCGGACCGGCGACAGATCCTCGCGCTTCAACAGCACCCGCGCACCGGTCTTTTTCGACAGATAGTCGTTTTCCTGTAGCGGCGTTTCAGGGAAGATCTGGCGGATCGCGGCGGCAGCGGCAGCAACGCGGGAAGAGAAACTGTTCATCGGAAACCACCCCTGGGGAAAATCACCTTGCGTTGCATGCTGTCCGCGGATCTCTATCATTAATCGGGTCGCGAACGTTCGGTTGTTGAGCGCCATGACCAGGTGCGGCGCGAGCCCGCCTATCACATATCCGGCTCCCCAGCGCCATCGTCCATCATTTACGTCCTTCCGGGCGGAAATTTTGCGAAATATTTTCAGCTACTTGCGGGTGCATTCTCATGCCCCCTCGCATCGGGCGGTATGAAATCGCTATCTCCGCGGGGATTGGAGGGCCGGCGGCGACGCCGCTCATTGCGCACATCACGCAGCCGTTTCCCGCCATTTTGGCTTTCGCGCAACACTGCGATGGCCGCAGCGGGGCGCCGATCACATTTCGACTCGACAGGACTTAGTTCTGCCGCACTCTGCCTGTCCGGGAGGTAT
>NZ_RZPW01001332.1:0-746 GCF_003998455.1 Mesorhizobium sp. M7A.F.Ca.CA.001.08.2.1
GTCAGCTTATGTTGCGACGGCGGCAGCGCAAGGCTGACAGCCCCTTCTATCCACGCTATATGCGCCGCAGCAAGCAAGGATGCGGTACGATGACCGGAACGACGAGATCAAGCGAGGGGCTGGACGTGCGCCGCCGCAAGCTTCTGTTTCGCTCCTGGCATCGCGGCATGCGCGAGATGGACCTGATCCTCGGCACTTTCGCCGACGCTGAGATCGGCGTCTTGACCAACGAGGAAATCGACCAATATGAGAGGCTCCTCGACATTCCCGATACCGAATTCCTGCCCATGGTCACCGGCGAACGCCCGGTTCCGGCCGATATCGATTGTGCCGTCCTGCGAAAGATCCTGGCTTTCCGCCGCTCTCTGACATTCTGAACACAAGCAATTCCAGGAAAAGTACGAAGCGGTTTTCCGTTCGGAATTGCGATAAAACAAGACCGTGATTTCATGAGCCTCATTCCCACCATCGGTCTGCCGAAAGGCCGCGCCGGTCAGTTCATCGTCGATGGCGTCGCCGACGGCTACGAAGCCTTTGCGCTGGTGCAGGCGGCGCTCGAGATCGCGCCCGACAAGCCGGTTCTGTTCGTCGCGCGCGACGGTCAGCGCCTGCCGGCGATCATCGAGGCATTGTCCTTCGCGGCCCCCGGCCTGCCGGTGCTGGAACTGCCGGCCTGGGATTGCTTGCCCTACGACCGCGTCTCGCCCGGCTCCGATGCGGCCGCCAAGCGCCTCGATGCCCTGACC
>NZ_RZPW01001333.1:0-745 GCF_003998455.1 Mesorhizobium sp. M7A.F.Ca.CA.001.08.2.1
GACGGGATCGTCGTGGTCATCGACGACGAATGGAGATCGCCATGCACGCCTTCCGAAGCGGGCTCAACCGACCAGTACCAGCCCGAATTCGGCTCCGAGAACCGGAGGTCGCCGAGATCTGGCGCGCCGGTCAGCGCACCGCTGTCGGAGATGCCGATCGAACCGATCAGGTTGAACAGATGCGCCGAAAGCAGGCTGTCGAAGCCGCGCTCGCTGGCCTGGCGGTATAGGGTGGTGATCAAGGTGAAGATGACAACGAGCGTCACGATCGCCCAGACCGTGGAAAAGGCGATGACGCGGAACGTCAGCGAACGCGGCCACAAACGCAGCGAAAGCGGCGTCCTTGCGGTTGGTTTGAGCGGTTCCGAGTTACGCCTCCGGCTCACGCATGCGGTAGCCCATGCCGCGCACGGTTTCGATCATGTCGATGCCCATCTTCTTGCGCAGCCGCCCGACAAACACCTCGATGGTGTTGGAATCGCGGTCGAAATCCTGATCGTAGAGATGCTCGACCAGTTCGGTCCGCGAGACGACCTCGCCCATATGGTGCATCAGATAGGCAAGCAGGCGGAATTCGTGCGACGTCAGCTTCAGCGGCACGCCGCCGACATCGGCCTTGGAGGCCTTGGTGTCGAGGCGCAGCGGTCCGCAGGTCAGCTCGGACGAGGCATGGCCGGCAGCGCGCCGGATCAGAGCCCGTAGCCTCGCCAGCACCTCCTCGATGTGGAACGGCTTGGTGACGTAG
>NZ_RZPW01001334.1:0-745 GCF_003998455.1 Mesorhizobium sp. M7A.F.Ca.CA.001.08.2.1
AGAGCCGTGCCGCACCCGCCAGGTCAAATGTGTAGCGGGCCTGCTGGCCGGCATGAGCGATCACTCCGTCAACCATCGTGCCGACCGTCAGTGCGGCCGTCGTGTCTTCGACCTTCTGGACCGCAAAACTGAAATCCACTGGGCTCGCGTTGGACACAGAGCCCTCGATCGCCAGCGTGTAGGTGCCCGTGAACGCCAGCGCCTGGACGTCGACGTCTCCAAAACCATTGAACAAGACCTGCCGGCCGAACGGATCGATGAGGCGCCAGTAGACAGTGCCGCCGCTATCGCTCTGTTGGTCGAAGAAGAACTTCTCGCCGGCCTGCGCATCGAAGCGGTAAAGCGCTGTATCGTTTCCGGAGGGTAAAGTTCCCGACACCGGGTCACCGAGCGTGATCGGCGTCGCTGTCGCGACATCAAGCAGCCGGAAGCTGTAGGGGCCGGTTGCATCGAGATAGCCGTCGACGATCAACGTGTAGGATCCGGCCACCAAGTCCAGAAGCGGAGTACCCGACACGCCGTCCGAATACGAGAAGCCGACAGGCGTGCTGTTCACTTCGCCGCGGGGGCCGATCAGCCGCCACGAGAGGTACGGATCATTGGTCAGGCTGTCGAAACAGAGCCGTGCCGCACCCGCCAGGTCAAATGTGTAGCGGGCCTGCTGGCCGGCATGAGCGATCACTCCGTCAACCATCGTGCCGACCGTCAGTGCGGCCGTCGTGTCCTCGACCTTCTGAACCGCAAA
>NZ_RZPW01001335.1:0-745 GCF_003998455.1 Mesorhizobium sp. M7A.F.Ca.CA.001.08.2.1
GTGTTCGGCCGCTTCCAGATCGAGGGATCGCGATTCGACACCGCCGGCCGCATCCCGCCGATACGCGACGCGGTCGGCGTCGTCGGTTTCCACGGCAACGATGTCGATATCTCGCTCTCCTCGGGCACCGTCTACATGCCCAGCGGCCGCACCGTGGCGGCCAGCAACGGCACGCTGACGGTCAAGGCGGCGAACCGCCCGCCGGTCGTCGGCGCGCTCGACATCGATGTCGACGGCGACGCATCCGCCGTTGCCGAACTCGCATCCTACGAGCCGATCAACGCCATGCGCCATGTCGGCATTCTGCCGGAGGACCTGTCGGGCAGCGTCACCGGTCACGTCAAGGCGGATATTCCGCTGCAGTCCGGCGTCGACTCCTCGAAGCTCGATTGGCTGGTGTCGCTCGACTACACCGGCATGTCCCTGGCCAAGCCCTTCGAAGGACAGGTCGTGACGGATGCCGACGGTTCGATCACGGTCGACCCCGAGAAGGCGGTGATCTCCGCCAAGGCGTTGCTGAACGGCATTCCGGCCGAACTCGATCTGATCGAGCCGCTCAGGGATGAGGGGCCGGCGCGCAGCCGCAAGGTGGCCCTGGTGCTCGACGACAAGATCCGCGCCGCCGCCATGCCCGGCCTGAAGCCGCTGCTTGCCGGAACGGTGAAGGTGGCGATCGACAAGAACGGCAGCGGCGACCAGAACGTCTCGGCCGATCTGACCAACGCCAGGCTGGACATTCCCTGGG
>NZ_RZPW01001336.1:0-743 GCF_003998455.1 Mesorhizobium sp. M7A.F.Ca.CA.001.08.2.1
TCGCCGACCTCATCGGCCGGATGACCAAGTCCAGTTCGCAGCTCGGTCAGTTGATCGAGCAGGCCGCGGTCAATCTCGGCCAGGTCGATGAACGCCTGAGCGGCAGCACGCAAAGCTTCGCCGCCACCACCGAGAAGGCCGCGCAGACCTTTGCCAGCTCGGCACGTCTGGTCGATTCGAACACGACAAGGCTGACGGAACTGTCGTCGTCCACCTTGCGCGAGGTCGCGTCGATTGCCACCAAGTTCGACGAGCACAGCCGCCTGCTCTCCAGTGCTTCGGACCTGTTGAGCTCGGCCCAGAGCAACCTCGAGCACACGCTCGAACGGCAGTCGTCGCTCGAAGACCTCGCCGTCGGCCTGGTCAAGAAGTCGGAAGATCTCGAAAGGGTCATGCGCTCGTTCGAAAATCTCGTCGGCCAGACGCTGCAGAACGCCGAAGGCAAGACGATGGAGTCGGCCGACAAGATCCGCAACGCCATCACCGACGTCGTCGACTCGGCAACCAAGCGGTTTGCCGATGCGACCGAGGAGATGCGGCGCACAGCGGGTTCGATCAAGAGCGAACTCGACCTGACCCGCGCCGAGCTCAAGAAGGGCGTCATCGAAATGCCGGAAGAGGCCAAGGAATCGACTTCGGCCATCCGCCGCGCCGTTTCCGAGCAGATCAACGCCCTGAAGGAGCTTTCGGACATCGTGGCCAAGTCCGGCCGCGGCGGATGGCCGAAGTCGATTCCTTGGCCT
>NZ_RZPW01001337.1:0-742 GCF_003998455.1 Mesorhizobium sp. M7A.F.Ca.CA.001.08.2.1
GGGCAAGGGACCGACGACACGCTCGCGCCTCGGTGCGATGCCGGCAGCGCTTGTCGGCAAGTGGGGTTTTGCAGTTGCCAGCGGCAATTATTGCGACACATTCAGCAACTGCGATCCAGGCAGCGGCGGCAGCGTCACCTTTACCTTCGGGGCTGACGGGCGCACCTATTACGCGCTGTTCCAATCGTCTCTGGTCGACGGCTGCGGTCAGGTCCGGTCGCTGACCCTGAAAACCGGTAAGGCCTCCGTGCGCGGTTCGACCCTGGTTTTCACGCCGACGGCAGGAACCTACAAATCCGTCAATGGTTGCCGGCCCGACCTCACGGGCCTCTGGAAATTCAAGCCCGGTGACCTGAAGCCGGTCTCCTTGCGCTGGCAACTGGACGACAACCAGTTGCGGCTGATCGACCCCGACGGCGAAGCGAGCGGCGTTTACTCGAGGAGGTGAACCTAGCGCTCGCCGGTCAGCGCGTCGATGCGGGCGCGTAACATTGCAATCTCCTCCTCGAGGGCGCTGACGCGCTCCTCGAGGCCGGAGGCAGATGAAGCAGCCGACGCAGCCTGCATGGCGATGGGGGCGATCTGCGGAGTCCCGCTCAGCAGATGGACGTAACGCTCCTCGCGCTGGCCCGGTCCGCGTGGGATTTCCTGGATGAGTGGCGGTCGGCGGCCGATCAGCATGTCGAGCTCGGCGCGCAGATCTTCGATCGACGAAAACCGTGCCATGCGCTCGGTGCGCGCC
>NZ_RZPW01001338.1:0-740 GCF_003998455.1 Mesorhizobium sp. M7A.F.Ca.CA.001.08.2.1
TGTATAAGAGACAGATCGCAAGCTCACCGAAATGGCGGAAAGCAAGATCAACCTGCAGGCAGCCGAATAAGGCTGCAATCCGGCCGGCTGGTAACTCGGCCGGCCGGATTGCCGGTAGGTTCCATCCCGTCAGCGAGACGGGTCGACGCCCAGTGCCGCTGATTGCTTGCGCAGCGCCTCACCGTCATCCTGCGGCACATGCCGAGCAGACCCTGCGGTTTCCGTGTAGATGCGATACGCTACACAAGCGAACGCCACCATGAAAAGCAGACGGCCCATCCATCCTACTCCTTCGTTGCGGACTTCGTTTCGGCCATCCTCAGTACCCTCCGACGACGGGCAAGATCTCGCCGGTGATGTAGCTCGAGCAATGCGGCGAAGCGAGGAACACATAGGCCGGCGCGAGCTCTTCCGGTTGCGCTGGTCGTTTCATTGGCGTGTCGGCGCCGAATTTCGAGACGTCGTCAGCTTCCTTGTCCGACGGATTGAGCGGCGTCCACACCGGACCCGGTGCTACCGCATTCACCCTTATGCCCTTGCCGATGAGATTGCCCGACAGGGCCCGCGTGAAAGCATGGATGCCGCCCTTGGTCATCGAATAGTCGACCAGCTGTTTTGAACCGTCGATACCGGTTACCGAACCGGTGTTGATGATCGCCGAACCGGGTTTCATGTGCGGCACCGCTTCCTGCGCCATATGAAAATAGCCGTAAAGATTGGTCTTCAACGTCGTGTCGAAA
>NZ_RZPW01001339.1:0-740 GCF_003998455.1 Mesorhizobium sp. M7A.F.Ca.CA.001.08.2.1
CTCTATTCCGAGTTCAAGAAATTCTTCCCGGAAAACGCCGTCGAGTATTTCGTCTCCTACTACGATTATTACCAGCCGGAAGCCTACGTCCCGCGCACCGACACTTTCATCGAGAAGGAATCCTCGATCAACGAGCAGATCGACCGCATGCGCCACTCGGCGACGCGTTCGCTGCTTGAGCGCGACGACGTCATCATCGTCGCCTCTGTGTCCTGCATCTACGGTATCGGCTCGGTCGAAACCTATACGGCGATGACCTTCCAGATGCAGATCGGCGACCGGCTCGACCAGCGCGCGCTGCTCGCCGATCTCGTCGCCCAGCAGTACAAGCGGCAGGACATCAACTTTGTCCGCGGCTCGTTCCGCGTGCGCGGCGACACCATCGAAATCTTCCCGGCCCACCTGGAAGACCGCGCCTGGCGCGTCTCGATGTTCGGCGACGAGATCGAGCAGATCACCGAATTCGACCCGCTGACCGGCCAGAAGACCGGCGAGCTGAAAAGCGTCAAGATCTACGCCAATTCGCACTATGTGACGCCGCGCCCGACGCTGAACCAGGCGATCAAGTCGATCAAGGAAGAGCTCAAGCACCGGCTGGTCGAACTGGAGCGGGCCGGCCGCCTGCTTGAGGCACAGCGGCTGGAACAGCGCTGCCGCTTCGACCTCGAAATGCTGGAAGCCACCGGCTCGTGCGCCGGCATCGAGAACTATTCGCGCTATCTCACCGGCCGCCAGCCCGG
>NZ_RZPW01000133.1:0-10403 GCF_003998455.1 Mesorhizobium sp. M7A.F.Ca.CA.001.08.2.1
CCCAGACGTTGCGGGCAGCGTCTGGGTCGACGTCGCCGGCGGGGTGATCGCCGACGGTTCGAGCACGTCCTTTGCGTTGGTGCAGGCAGCAAGAGCCAATGCCACAAGCAATGACACGGTCGTCACATGCGATCGTCTCATTTGCCTTCTAACTCCTTGGCGAAGAACGCCTCCCACTGTGGATTCACTTTACGATCAAGTCGAGATCATGGCGGGACAGCGGCCTGGGCTGGGATTCGGTGGTCAGGTAGGTGCGGCCAAGCGTCATCGCCGTCTCGGTATCGGAGTCCATGATGATCATATGGGCGAACAGCGTCATGTTGGGCGCGATCGGTTCGGGATTGCCCTGGTAGAACATCGGCATGTCCATCCAGGACGGGGTGAAGCGGGCGCCGACCGAATAGCCGCAGGCGTTCAGCCGGTGCTTGGTCAGGCCGTGTGCCTCCATGGTGCGGGCATGCGCATCGAAGACGTCGCCGAAGCTGTTGCCCGGCATAATCGCCTTCTCGACAGCCAGGAGTGCTGCGCGGGCGGCGTCGAACAGTTCCTGATGGCGCTTCGACACCTTGCCGGTCAGCACCGTGCGCATCATCGGCGCATGGTAGTGGTTGAAGACGCCGGCCCATTCGAGCGTCAGCTGGTCGTTCTTGGTGAGCTTGCGGCGGCCGGCCTTGTAGCGGCACAGCAGCGCATCGACGCCGGAGCCGATGATGAACTCGTTGGCCGGATAGTCGCCGCCGCCGGCGAAGATCGCGCCCTGCATGGCGGCCAGGATCAGAGCTTCGTCGCCGCCTTGCTTGATCAGCGGCAGTGCCGCGTCGAGCGCATCGTCGGAGAGATTGGCGGCCTTCTCGGCCTTGGCTATCTCGGCCGGGCTCTTGAACAGGCGCAGCCGGCCGACAATGCCGGACGCATCGGCGATCTGGCCGAAGGTCTGCAACTGCTCGTCCAGGCGGCGGCCGTTGAAGGCGGTCAGGCCGTGGGTGTCATATTCGACACCAATGCGGGCGCCGAGCAGGTCGAGTTCGTTGAGCAGATTGCGCAGGTCGACCGCGGGATTGGCGCCGTTGCGGTCGGTCCACAAGACGATGTTGTCGATAATCGAGGTCTGACGTGCCTGGCGCAGGTCGGCCGAGCGGGTCAGAAGCACCATCGAACCGTCGGCCTTGACCACCAGGCACTGGAAGAAGCAGAAGCCGAACGTGTCGTAGCCGGTCAGCCAATACATGCTTTCCTGCGCGAACAGCAGGATGGCGTCGAGCTTCTTTTCGGCCATCTCGATGATCAGCCGGTCGCGCCGCGCGTCAAATTCAGATCGTTCAAAATGCAGCGCCATTATTCCCTCTCCAAGACAATTGCCGAAACCTGCCGGCCGTAATCGGGCTCCTTGCGATGCGTGGTGCGCCGATAGGAGTAGAACAGGCCTTCCTCGGCGTAAGTGCAGCGGTCTAGGCCCTCAGCCGTCACGCCTGCCTTGGCCAGCCGGTCAACCGTGTAGCGGTTGAGGTCGAACATCGCATGGCCGGCATTGGCGGACGGAGCGAAATAGAGGATGTTTTCGGCGTCGGCTTCGACAAAGCGGGCGACGAATTCCGGGCCGACCTCGTAGTTTCGCGGGCCGATGGAGGGGCCTAGCACGGCGACGATGTTTTGGCGCCGGGCGCCGAGGCTTTCCATCGCCAGGATGGTGTTTTCGAGCACGCCGGTGAACGCGCCTTTCCAGCCGGCATGCGCAGCGCCGATGATGCGCGCCTGCGCATCAGCGAACAGCACGGGACCGCAATCGGCGGTCGAGGCGCCGATGGCGATGCCCGGCCGGTCGGTGACGATGGCGTCCGCCTTGGGGCGCTCGCCGGCAAAGGGCTCCCTGGCGATGACGACATCGGGCGAATGGATTTGCCAGGCGGTCAACAGATGCCTTGCCGGCACGCCCATCCAGGCAGCGACACGGGCGCGGTTCTCGGCAACCAGCGTCTGGTCGTCATTCGATCCGGTGCCGATGTTGAGGCCCTGATAGATGCCGCCGGAAACACCGCCGACGCGGGTGAAATAGCCGTGGCGGATGCCTTGTGCCTGCGCCTCGTCCAGCAGCGGCGACCGAACGGGATCCGGTTTGGTCTGATTCAGCATGCGGGCGTTGTTGTCCGTGTGGGCGGTTTCGTCAAGAAGAAGGTGCTTGGTCGAGAACAGGCTGCAAAGCGCGGACGGGAGATTGGGAGGGGCGGCGGTAAAAAGTCAACCCGCCTCGGCAAAGGGCCGAACCGCCACGCCGCGAGGCAGCACCGCAAGCACCTTGAACAGCTCGCCCATGGCTTGCGGCCCTGCGAGGCGCTCGACGTCGCCGGCGATCCTTTCGCGCGCCGCCTGGCCGGCATCGGCGCCAAGGCGGCCGGCGCGCTCGAGGATGCCCATGCCGAGCAGGAAATCGCCCTGTGTCGTCAGATGGGCTTCGAGGCCATGTGCACGCGCGATCGCGGCAAGGGCGGCGAAATCGACGTGGGAGGTGAGGTCGGCCTCACCGGGATTGGCCAGCACATCTTCGTGATCATGGCTGCGCAAGGCCTGCAGCGTGTCCCCGACACCCGGCTGGAAATGGCCGTAGTCGAGAAACAGGCCGGCGCCACCATGCCTGGATATGCGCTCGGCGATTGTTGCCATCAGCGCGGTGCGGGCAGGTGCCACTTCGGCGATCGCACCTTGCGGCGCGTCAGCGGCATCGGCGGGCAGCAGCGTCGGGTCGACCGAGCCGGCGCCGGCGAAGAAGCAAAGGTCGTTGGTCTCGTCGAGGCCGACCATGCGCTCGCGCCAGCCGGCGCCGGCGCGGACGAACTGGCGGATGGGCACTGCGTCGAACAGTTCGTTGCCGACGATGAACAGCGATTGTTGCGGCAAGGTCTCGATGGTTTCGTGCCAGCCAACCGCGAAGGGTGTGACGCCAAGCGTCTTTTTTTGCACCTCGGTCAGGCGCGGGCTTGTCTCGATCATGGCGAAGGTGGCGCCGTTGGCCAGGTCAGGATCGAGCCGCGACAGCGTGCGCAGCATGTCCTTCATCAGCGTGCCGCGGCCGGGCCCGATCTCGGCGATGGTGACCGGCAGTGGCCGGCCGCTCGCTGCCCAGACCTGGTACATCCAGACCGCGACCAGTTCGCCGAACATCTGGCTGATCTCCGGCGCGGTGACGAAGTCGCCGCCCGCACCAAAGGGCTCGCGCGTCGTGTAGTAGCCGTCCGCCGGGTCGAACAGGCACAGCGCCATGTACTCGTTGACGGGAAGCGGCCCAAGGGCCTCGATCAGGTCGACGATGCGGGTCTTCAGCCGTGTCATGCCGGCTGCGGCTGTGCCACCGGCTTGGCGGTCAGCATCGCCCAGATGCCGGCCAGCACCATCGGGGTAGAAAGGATCATGCCCATGGTCAGCCAGTTGGTGCCGAGGAGATAGCCGAGCTGCTGGTCAGGCTCGCGGAAGAACTCGACGAAGATGCGCGACAGGCCATAGCCGCAGATGAAGGCGCCGCCGACGAAGCGCGGCGTCTTCAGCTTAAGGCGCGAATGGGTGAGAATGCGCAGCACGAGGAACAGCACCACACCCTCGAGCAGCGCCTCGTAAAGCTGGCTCGGATGACGGGCAAACGGCCCGCCATTGGGAAACTCGAACGCCCAGGGCACGTCGGTTGGTCGGCCCCACAGTTCGGAATTGATGAAGTTGGCGACGCGCACCAGGCCAAGGCCGACCGGCACGCCGGCCGCCACGACATCGAACAGCGACCATGTGCGGATGCCGCGCTTGATGGAGAACAGCGTCATGGCGAGGATGACGCCGAGCAGGCCGCCATGGAACGACATGCCGCCCTGCCAGACGGCGAAGATGTCGAGCGGGTGCGCGATGTAGCGCGCCAGATCATAGAAGAGCACATAGCCGGTGCGGCCTCCGAGCACGACGCCGATGGCCGCCCAGACGATGAAGTCGTCGAGATCCTCCGGCTTCATCGGCAGGACGCCGTTCGGCCACAGCCTGGCATTGGCGGCGAGCCCCTTGGCATACCACCAGGCGAACAGGATGCCGACGATATAGCCGACGCCATACCAGTGCACCGCCAGCGGCCCGATCTGGATGAGGATCGGGTTGATGTTGGGGAAGGGCAGGGAGGCCAGCGGCAGCAGGAAATATTCGTTCAACGGGGAACTCTCGATTGCGAACGTGTTTGGGCGCGGACCATGCGGCAGGGTTTTGGCAGGGTCAAGGCAAGGTGGGCGCACTCGACTTGATGCCGCAGCAAGGTGCAACATGCTTGCATTCGACGCGCGGCGCCACTACGTCAATTTTGTGCAAGCGCGAGGATTTGCCATGTCGACCGGACCGAACCGCATTCTCGATGAATTCGCCAAGCTGATGACCGACGCCGCCGGCGCCGCCCAGGGCGTGCGCCGTGAGGTGGAGACCGCCTTCAAGGGGCAGGCCGAGCGCATTCTCAATACGATGGACGTGGTGCAGCGCGAAGAGTTCGAAGCCGCGCGCGAGATGGCCGCCAAAGCGCGGGAAGAGAATACCCGCCTTGCCGCCCGCATCGAGGCGCTCGAGGCGAAGCTTGCAGAACTGGCCGGCGACGCCACACCAGCGACGGCCGCCAAGCCGCGCACAAAAAAATAATCGTTAAACTTTTCCACATAGCCCGATCCTGAAAAGCGCTTTGCCGTGAATCGCTTAACGGCATTGCATGAATCTTTGTGACAGCGGCTTTCCACATGCGAATGACGCAGTGCGAAAAATTGGGCTGTTCACGCGACTCCCGATCAATAGACTGAATTTGTTGCATGATTCGGAGCAGGGTCATGCGACCGGGCGGTGGGGTCCGGTCTGGGGTCTTTGCGTCGAGAAGTCGTCTTTGCGCGAAGAAAGTCCTGGCCGTCCGAGTTCTAGACAAGATTGTTCGTTGTGTGTGCCCTCCCGCGGAGCGTGTGGCGGCGCTCGTACAGAACGACAGGAAGCATTCCATGGAACTTCTCGAACTCGAATTCTCCCGCGAAATCCATCCGGTGGATGTTATCGAGCAGGTGGCCCACAACAACGACTGGTCTTTCGAGCGGGCCGGCGACGACGAGATTTCGATCTCGGTTGCCGGAAGCTGGACCGACTATCACGTCTCCTTTTCGTGGATGGAAGATTTCGAGGCGCTGCACCTGGCCTGCGCCTTCGATATCAAGGTGCCGGAGACCCGCACGCTGGAAGTGATGCGGCTCCTGTCGCTGATCAACGAGCAGATGCTGTTTGGCCATTTCGACCTCTGGGAGCAGGAGGGCGCGATCATGTTCCGCCAGTCGCTGCTGCTGGCCGGCGGGGTCGAGCCGTCGAGCCAGCAGGTCGAAGTGTTGCTGTCGTCGGCGCTGGAAGCCTGCGAATGCTATTTCCAGGCGTTCCAGTTCGTCGTCTGGTCGGGAACCTCGGCCAAGGATGCCCTGGCCGGCGTGCTGTTCGAGACCTACGGCAACGCCTGAGTCCCCGTTAAGGCAGACAAGACCAAGATGAGTTCGAACACCGAGCGCAAGCCCGAGATCAGTTTTGCCGATTTCGATCGTGTCGACATCCGCGCCGGCACGATCGTCGAGGCCGAGCCGTTTCCCGAAGCGCGCAAGCCCGCGTTCAAGCTGAAGATCGATTTCGGCGCCGGCATCGGTATCAAGAAATCGTCGGCGCAGATCACCAAATACTATACACCGGAGACGCTGATCGGCCGGCAGGTGTTCGCGGTGGTCAATTTCCCGCCGCGCCAGATCGGTCCATTCATGTCGGAAGTGCTCACTCTCGGCTTTCCCGACGAAGAGGGCGCCGTGGTGCTCGGCGCGATCGAGCGTAAGGTGCCGGATGGCGGGCGGTTGTTTTAGGGTCTCAACTGGGGATCGGAATCCCCCGCGAACCGGGATGGATTGATAATCCTTTCGGCAGATGCTTCAGCATGAATTTCATGCCATGTCGTGACAGGAATGTCGCGCGCGGACATCATCCGCTTTTCCTGTCCGCGTCGACCAATTTCCTTATTCTGTAAAATTTGAACTGTTTGCCTTCGGCGATTAATTCAAGGTTGCCGTGTCGTGGCGGGCTGCGCTCCGGCGCGATTACCAGCAGATAGTCAAAGTCACGGGTCCAATGCGCTGCATACGCTGCCTCGACCGGTGGTAAAGCACCGGCGGCGTAGGCCTCCAGCTCAGACATCGGGATAGGCCCGCCTTGCGGTACGGTCAGGTTTGCCACTTCCGGCCGGGGCCTCACCGGCTGTTTTCCCGGATAGGTGAACAGCGTTGGCATCAGTGCATTGCGTGTGACTACGGCCAACGCGGCAGCATTGTACATTGGATAAAGGAGCAGATTCGTTGGCGGGTCGTCTGGGAGGCCATTCTGGCCGGTAAGGATTCGCGAACCCATTGGAATGGCGTCGAACGCGGTCATAAGGGCACGATATTCGCTGCCGCACGACAATTGGGCCCAGATCGCGATGCCACTGTTTGCAAGCCCGGCGCCAAACGCCAGCGCGACGAGAAGTGTTCCACGCGAGCCTTGCGGACGCTTGATCGTGACGAAGGCTGGCAGGATCAGAACAAGCGCCAGAAGGACGCGCCCGTCGACAAAGGCCGTGTCCGCAACGCGAAACGGCATGACAATGAACAGGCACAAGAGCCCAAAGCCTATCCAGCAGCCGACGCGAGAGACCGCCACCATCCTGTGCTTCACCGCAAGGTAACTGAGAATGACCAGCACCACGGTCACGGCTGAGGAAGTGTATCTGCTGAAGCCGTTGACTTGAACCAGCGCCAACAATTTCGCCGACAGGGCCCATTCGGTTCCTTCGCCACCCACTTTGCCGCCGTAGGCGAGCGCCAGGGCGCCAACTGCGACGACCGGAGCAGCCATTCCGGCAACCAGCAAGATCGTGCGTTTCCAATTCTCAATATGGTCTGGCCAGCGGGAGAGTTCGTACAGCCCCACCACAATGCCATACAGGCCGAGGGCAAATAGGTGAGAGATATACAGAACCATGACGAAGACGGCGTGGATCGCAAGGCGCAGCGGCAAAGGTCTTTCCGCAAGCCAAATCCAAACCGCGATGGACCAAAGAACGATTCCCAGTCCAAATTCAAAATTCACGAATCCGAAAGCGAAAGGCATGGCGTAGAGGAAGAGCGAAGCGACGAAGCCGCTGAGGATCACACGCCCCTGTGCGGCCGCTCCGACGGCCATTGCCCCGCTGACGACCAGCATTTGCGAGACTAGATAGAAAAGCTTTGATGCCAGCTCGATCCCGATCAAGCGCCCAGCGAACGGGACGACGAGATCCATGGCTAGATTAGGGTAGGGTGCCCACGCGGCTTCATAGTAGGGATGGGCTTCGGGCGTACCGGCGCGCATCAGGATCGACATTCTTGCGAGATGATTTGGATAGTCTGCCATAGCGGGTATGTCGACGAGCAGTACGGGCAAGAAAGCCACCACCAGCAGAACTATCAGCAAGGTACCTTCGGGCCTGATGAAATGGCTCGTGTAACTGTTGATTTTGTTGCTGACTGTTGCTTCGAGCATGCCGCAATGTAGGTAGAAATGGTAAATTTTGAGTCGCCGACAATTGCCAAGGATTCTCCATGTCTTTGGGAGGGCGAGATGACGGCGCGGCTCAAGTATGGATGACTACGCAGCCCTGAACTGCGTTGTCACTCTGACTTGGTCATGGCTTCGAAGTCGCACAATACGTCATGCCGAACATCCCTTTGAAACAAGGTGCCGTGGCAGACTAACGGTTGATTGTGCGTCGCCGCGCTTTGTCATCCGTGGCGGTGTGTCAGCTTCGCCCTTGGATAACGAAAAGCACGATCAGGCCGCCAGCTTTCGCGGTGTGCCCAGTGCTTCCTCGACCGTATCGAGGAACATTTCCGCACAGGCCTTCCAGCTGTAGCGCATGGCGCGTTCGCGGGCTTCGGCATGGTCGACGTTGAGCGCGGCGAGTGAGGCCTCGCGCAAATCGTTGGAGACCGCGCCGCCAAAACCATCGCCGACAATGTCGATCGGCCCGGTCACCGGATAGGCGGCAACCGGCGTGCCGCTGGCCAGTGCCTCGATGATGACGTTGCCGAACGTGTCGGTGCGGCTCGGGAAGACGAAGACGTCGGCCGAGGCATAGATCTCGGCCAGTTCGTCGTTGGGGCGATGGCCGAGGAAATGCGCTTGCGGATATTTCGCCTTCAGCCTGGCAAGCTCGGGGCCTTCGCCGACGATCACCTTGCTGCCGGGCAGGTCGAGGTCGAGGAAAGCACCCAGGTTCTTTTCGATGGCGACGCGGCCGACGCAGAGGAAGATCGGGCCGGGGAAGCCGAGGTCCTTCTTCCTGTCCGGGCGGAAATGGTCGGTGTCGACGCCGCGCGTCCATGGCCGCAGCTTGGTGAAGCCGCGCGCGGAAAGGTCGTCGGCGAGCGACTGGGTGGCGACCAGCGTGCCCTGGCCGGAATTATGGAAATCGCGCAGCCAGCGATAGGCCCAGCTTTCCGGCACCGGCAGGCGGGCGCTGAGATATTCGGGAAAGCGCGTGTGATAGCTGGTGGTGAATGGACGGCCGGCATTGCGGCAATAGCGCCGCGCCATGATGCCCAGCGGTCCTTCGGTGACGATGTGGATGTGGTCGGCCTTGCCGGCGTCGATCAGGCGCGCGACATGGCCGGGCGTGGTCAGCGCCAGCCTGATGTCGGGATAGGTCGGCAAGGGCAGGGTGCGAAAGATATTGGGCGTCAGGAAATCCACCGCGACGTCGAAGGACTTCAGCGTCTCGGTGAGCCGCTCCAGCGTGTGGACGACGCCGTTGACCTGCGGGCGCCAGGCATCGGTGACCATCAGTATGCGCATGGCGGCCCTTTGCTTGAAAGGTCGACGGTTGCCTTGAGACGATGCCGGAACGGCGACCAGCCTGCTGCTCTCGCTTCGCTCCAGCGCACCCGGACAGGTACGGGGTCGAAGTGAGGCGGCAAGGCCGAATCAATTGAGGTCGCGCGCTTCATGCGCGCTCTTGATCATGGTTTCATGACGGGCGGATGAAGCCGTTTCCACTTTTCGGAATCGTGCCCGGTTATGCCGGAACCTTGATGATGGCGCGCAGTCCGCCGAGCGGGCTGTCTTCAAGAGTGATGTCTCCGCCATGGGAGCGGGCGATGTCGCGGGCGATCGACAGGCCGAGCCCGGTGCCGCTGGCATCGAGGTTGCGGGCCTCGTCGAGCCGCACGAAAGGCTTGAACACGTCTTCGCGTCGATCGGCGGGAATGCCCGGACCATCGTCATCGATGGTGACCAGCAGCGAGCCGCGGCCATGGGTGGCGTTGACCTCCACCGTCTTGGCATAGCGGAAGGCGTTGCCGATGACGTTGGACATCAGCCGGGCAAAGGCATTGGGCCGCACATGCACATCGTGATCGCCGGCAAGCGTCGTCGACAGCTTACGCTTGCGCAGCCTGGCTTCCTCGTCGAGCTTTTCGAAATAGGCCTCGAGATCGAACCGTCCGGCGTCTTCCGAAGCTTCGCCGCGGGCAAAGGACAGATAGCCTTCGAGCATCGACTGCATGTCGTCGATGTCCTGGTCGAGCGCTGCCTTGGTCTCGGCCTTGCCGCCGGAAAGCGCCAGCTGCAGCTTGAAGCGAGTGAGGATGGTTCTGAGGTCATGGCTGACGCCGGTCAGCATGGCGGTGCGCTGTTCGATCTGGCGTTCGATGCGCTCGCGCATCTGCATGAAGGCAAAGCCGGCGCGGCGAACCTCCTCGGCGCCGCGCGGCCGGAAATCGCGCGGCATCGGCCGGCCTTTGCCAAAGCTTTCGGCGGCTTCGGCAAGCATCAGGATCGGCCGGATCTGGTTGCGCAGGAAGGGAATGGCGATCATCAGCAGCACCAGCGAGGTGCCGACCATCCAGATCAGGAAGATGTGGGTGTTCGAGGCATAGGCCTGGCTGCGGCGCACGAAGACGCGCAGCACCTTGCCCTCGAGCTGCACGCGCACCTCGACGATGTTGGAGTTGCCGACCGTGTCGATCCAGAACGGGCGGTTGATCTGGCGGGTGATCTCGGACGAGAGAACATCATCCAAAATCGAGAAAAACGGCTTTGGACCGGGCGCGGGGAGTGGGTCGGGCGGCAAGAGGTCGACCTTCAGCTGCATGCGGTCCTGGGCGATGCGGATTATGTTGGTGTAGTCGGCATCGCGCGGATAGGTCTCGATCAGGTCGATGATGGCGGCGATGTCGCGCACGGTGGCCTGCGACAGGCGCTGCGTCACGGTTGCCCAGTGACGTTCCATGAAGACGAAGGCGACGACCGATTGCAGCAGGATCATCGGCGCGATGACGATGATCAGCGAGCGGGCATAGAGCCGCTTGGGCATATAG
>NZ_RZPW01001340.1:0-737 GCF_003998455.1 Mesorhizobium sp. M7A.F.Ca.CA.001.08.2.1
GGCCTGCATATCGAGCGCGTGCGCACGCCGCTCGGCGTCGTCGGCGTCATCTATGAGAGCCGCCCGAACGTCACCGCCGATGCCGGCGCGCTGTGCCTCAAAGCCGGCAATCCGGTGATCCTGCGCGGCGGTTCGGATTCGCTCAATTCTTCCGCCGCCATCCACGCCTGCCTGGTCGAAGGGCTGAAGCAAGCGGGCCTGCCGGAGGATGCCATCCAGCTGGTGCCGACCACCGACCGCGCCGCCGTCGGCGAGATGCTGAAGGGGTTGGGCGGCAACCTCGACGTCATTATCCCGCGCGGCGGCAAAAGCCTGGTCGGACGGGTGCAGGCCGAGGCGCGGGTCCCGGTCTTCGCCCATCTCGAAGGCATCTGCCATCTCTACATCGACCGTTCCGCCAAGCTCGATATGGCGGTGCGGATCGCCGTCAACGCCAAGATGCGGCGCACCGGCGTCTGCGGTGCCGCCGAGACGCTGCTCGTCGACCGGGCGGTTGCCTCCACGCATCTGGTGCCGATCCTCGACGCGCTGCGCGCGGCCGGCTGCGAAATCCATGCCGATACCGAGGTGCTGAAAGTGTTTTTCGACGCCAAACCGGCGACCGATGCCGATTGGGTGACAGAATATCTCGATGCCATCATCGCGGTAAAACTGGTCGACGGTATCGGTGGTGCGATCGAGCATATCGAGACGTTTTCCTCGCATCACACCGAGGCGATCGTCGCCGAGGATGCGCA
>NZ_RZPW01001341.1:0-734 GCF_003998455.1 Mesorhizobium sp. M7A.F.Ca.CA.001.08.2.1
GCATAGGTCAACGAGCCGCAACAGGGTTGGTTGCGATAGCGGCGGACGCCCGCCAACCCGCAGCGCTCGCTTCAGGCGCCCACTGCTTGCCCCCCGTCCCGGTGCCCGCCTATTGCCTGTCGCATGCATTGCTGAGACATCGCTCGTGACGTCCCCCGCGACGGGAATTGCTCGATCCTTCGATCGTCGCATAGATCGAAGGAACATTTTAGACGTATCGAATGTTCAAATCCTATGGACAACCGAACCCAACTTTCACCAGCTCAATCGAGAGCAGCACGCGCCCTGCTGAACTGGCCGCGAGTACGGCTTGCCGCAAAAGCGAGCGTTAGCGAAATGACGATCAGAGATTTTGAGAACGGTATTCGAAATCCGCGTCCCCACAAGATCGCGGCCATGCGTCAGGCGTTTGAGGACGCGGGAATTGCTTTCACCTTCGAAGGCGCTCCATCGCTAGCCCGCCCTGAAGGGCATAGCAGTCTCTCCACCACCAATAGAATGTGGCGCAGCCGGCAGAGACAAGCATAACGATAAAGGTCCTTGAGCCTCGTATTAGCAATCCACTTGACCCACGGCCCACCTAAAGGGGCGAGCCAAGAAACCGGTCAAGCCGGTGAGGCGTCGTTGCTGTATGCATCGTTTGAACATTACTTCGGATACGCTCCTGACTTCTTCATTGACCTCGTCAGGCTTGGTACCGGCATCACCGGCGGCTGGTCCGCAAGGTCGCTGGC
>NZ_RZPW01001342.1:0-732 GCF_003998455.1 Mesorhizobium sp. M7A.F.Ca.CA.001.08.2.1
GGATATCCACCGTTCCGCGCGTCGGCTACCGTTTCACGGGGGCCGTCGAACAGCTGGGCGAGGCCAGGCGAAAACCCTTGCCGCTGCCCGACAAACCGTCGATAGCCGTGCTGCCCTTCGTCAATTTCAGCAACGATCCCGAGCAGGATCCCTTCGTGGATGGGTTGACGGAAGACCTGATCACCGACCTGTCCAGAATCTCCGGCCTGTTCGTCATCGCCCGCAACTCGACCTTTGCCTACAAGGGAAAAGCGATGGACGTGCGCGAGATCGCCGGGGATCTTGGCGTGCGCTACCTGTTGGAAGGCAGTGCAAGACGCGCCGCGGGGCGCGTGCGCATCAACGCACAGCTGGTCGACGCGATGAGTGGCGATCATCTGTGGGCGGAACGCTTCGATCGCGGCCTGGAGGATATCTTTGCCGTTCAAGACGAGGTGACGGCCAAGATCGTGGAAGCGCTGCTTGGCCGGCTGCGCGCGCCGCCGCCGCGCAATCGGCCGCGAAATCTGGAGGCCTACGACCTCTGCGTGCGGGCGCGAAAGCTGATCGACGACTCGCCGCAGATGGCGCAGGAAGCGCATCTGATGCTGACGCGCGCGGTGTCGCTCGATCCTGATTATGCCGAGCCCTATCGTTGGCTTGCCATGAACCACTGGATGGGACAGGTGCATTGGGGCGGACCAACCGAGGCTGCCCGCAGCGTTGCCCTGGAGCTGGCGCGCAAGGCGGTGG
>NZ_RZPW01001343.1:0-728 GCF_003998455.1 Mesorhizobium sp. M7A.F.Ca.CA.001.08.2.1
GTCCTGGAGACGCGGACACTGGCGCCGGGTGCCGTCTTCAGCTTCGACCTGGCTGAAGAAGCCGACACGGTCAGCATCAGTGGCGAAGGCTTGGAGCGGCGGCTGACGCTGTCGCCTTACTCGGCGGATCTCGGCCTGCTGTCCGCGCAACGCGCCGGCATTGTCACCGATGCCGCTCTCGAAACGATCGGTTTCGACGATGTGACGTCGCGCACCTTCAGGAAAATTCCGGCCGGTCATGCCGGATTGGCGTGGCGCAACCTGAATGCGATGGCGCGCGACTACACCAAGGACAGCCAGGGCTATGTCAATGGCAACGTCTCCGGTGACCATGTGCTCTACACCAGCAGCGGGCTGCCTGCCGAATTCAGCTGCGAACGGCCGTTCGGCTTTCACTCGGTCATGCTGAGCGCCGCCTGGCTGGCGTCGGAAGGGGAGGTAGCGCTGATCGAAAGCTGGCTTGGCGAGCAGCTGATTGCAAGCGATCAGATCACGCTGTCGGCGCTGACGCCGTTGCACTATGCCCCGATGCTCAAAGCTGTAACGCGTGTTCGCCTGTCGACGAAGCACTATTGGCAAATGGTCGTGGACGATTTGGTCCTGACGCGCTGAGATTTGGGCATGCCAAAGCGGAGCGAATTTCGCCCCGCTTCAATCAGGTTACGTTTACGATCAGCCCGGCACGATGATAATCGAGGCGCCGTTCGACGCTGTGACCGCCGACAGAC
>NZ_RZPW01001344.1:0-726 GCF_003998455.1 Mesorhizobium sp. M7A.F.Ca.CA.001.08.2.1
GAGGCGGTGACGCCGGTCCCGCCGACGTCGATGCCAATGTCGCGCGACGATGTTGCGTTGCCGCCGAAGAAGGTGGTCATGAGGACGCCGTCCAGGTACCAGCCACCCTGACCGATCCGGGTCCAGTAGCCGCCGATACTGGTGCCGTTGATATCCATGCTGCCGACGGACAGATTGTCCCTGCCCAGCGCCTGGCCGCGCACGTCGCCATTCATGCTGGCATAGGCGACGAACAGGCCGGCGCGATCGGTCTGGCCCGACGCGGTTTCGCGGCCGAACAGATCGAAGCCCGCCTGGAGGCCGAACAGGGTGCCGTCAAAGGACGGCGATACCGTTCCTGAATAGGCCATCTTGCTGTCCTGACCGAAGATGCGGCCCCAGACCGGCGACAGCTCGGTGTTCGACAACAGGCTCTGCTCGCCGCGCCGTTCGTGGAATGTGCCGAGCGTCGTCATCGCCAGATGTTCGGCGACCGGCGGCAAGGCCGAATAGACCGGAACCTCGATGCGATAGAGCAGGATTTCCTCGCCCGCCGCCGGTGTCGGCAGGTCGGGCACCTCAGTTGGCACCACCGGCGGCGGCGGGGGCGGATCCGCCACTGGTGCCGGTGGTGGTGGCGGTGGTGTCGCGGGCGGCGGATCGGTCGGCACGACCGGCGGCGCCGGATCAACCGGATCGGGATCGCCGGGGGTGGATTCCGGCGGAGGCGGCGGCGCAGGGTCGATG
>NZ_RZPW01001345.1:0-726 GCF_003998455.1 Mesorhizobium sp. M7A.F.Ca.CA.001.08.2.1
TTTCTCCTCTCCGGCGGCGTCATCTTCCTGGCATTCCTGGCGACCACGTTTCTGATCAAGGAGAATCCCCGGCCGAAAACAGCAGACGCCGGAGCGACGCAGAAGCGGAAAGGCGGCTGGTCACAAATCCCCGACAAACGGCCTGTTGTCGCCATGCTGGCGACCGGCATGCTGTTGAGCTTCGCCACCATGTCGATCGAGCCGATCATCACCGTCTATGTGCAGCAGCTCATCGAGGACCAGAGCCGCGTCACGCTGATATCAGGCGTCGTCATGTCGGCGGCGGCCCTTGGCGCCATCCTGTCGGCCTCGCGCCTCGGCAAGCTCGCCGACCGCGTCGGCCACTGGAACGTCATCATCGGCGCGCTTGCCGTCTCGGCGCTGCTGCTGATCCCGCAGGCCTTCGTCACGCAGAGCTGGCAACTCATCGGCCTGCGCTTCCTGATGGGTCTGGCGCTGGGCGGGCTGTTGCCCTGCATCACCAGCGTGATCCGCCACAATGTTCCCGATGGGGTCGGCGGCAATGTGCTCGGGCTGTCGATCTCCGCCCAATATGTCGGGCAAGTCGCCGGCCCCTTGCTGGGCGGCTTTGCCGGTGGTCATTTCGGCATGCGCTCGGTGTTTCTGGGCACGTCCATCTTGATGGCCGGCGGCGCGGTGTATAACTGGCTGGCACAGTCACGCCGCGAGCAGGACATGGTTGCCAACCCCGGCAAGCCCTGACGG
>NZ_RZPW01001346.1:0-723 GCF_003998455.1 Mesorhizobium sp. M7A.F.Ca.CA.001.08.2.1
ATATGCAGCAGGGCGGCACGGTGCTGTTCGACACCCGCGACCAGTTCGCCAACGGCATCGGCGCCGATTCGACCAGCCCGGCGACGGAGCGGCTGCGCGACATCCTCGGCAACCTCAACGTGCCGCCGCTGGAGCCGGTGCCGTCCGACCACGTGCTGACCAAATCCTTCTTCATCCTGCCCGAATTCCCCGGCCGCTTCGCCGGCAGCCCACTGTGGGTCGAGGCGTCGCTCGACGCCAGCAATGCCGAGAACCGGCCGGTGCGCACCGGCGACGGCGTCTCGCCTATCATGATCACCGCCAATGATTTTGCCGGCGCCTGGGCGGTCGACGAGAATGGCGATCCGCTGCTGCCGACCGTACCGGCGGACCCGATGCAGCGCGTCTACGCGCTGCGCGCCGGCGTCAACATCATGATGTACATGCTGACCGGCAACTACAAATCCGACCAGGTGCACGTGCCCATACTGCTCGAACGGCTGGGGCAGTAAGATGAGTTTGTTTGGTGCCCTCCGGTCGCGGATAAACCCTCCCCAAAAAGAGGAGGGTAAGGAATGAACTGGTCGATTTCCTTCGAACCGCTGATCTCCTGGCCCCTGTTGGCCTTGGCGCTGGTGCCGCTGGCGCTGCTGGCGCTTGTCGGCCTGTGGTTTCGCCAGCGCGGCTCGGTCTTCCGCTTCATCGCCCTTTTGGCGCTCGCCGCCGCTTTGTTCAACCCGGTGT
>NZ_RZPW01001347.1:0-721 GCF_003998455.1 Mesorhizobium sp. M7A.F.Ca.CA.001.08.2.1
GCTCTGTCTCCTGGCAATATATGGCCGAGCCGGAACGGACACGGCTGGCGCGCAACCAGACCAAGATCCTGTCGCAGTTCGCCTATCGCTGCGCCGCGCACGAATATCGCCTGCTGGCGAGCGGCCATGCCCACTTCGTCGTCTACAACAAGCTGATGCCGTGGGACCACCTGGCCGGCGTGCTGATCCATGCCGAGGCCGGCGGCCATGCGGCGCGCTTCGACGGCAGCGCCTATCTGCCCTCGCATCTCGGCGGTGGCCTGCTTGTCGCACCGGACAAGGAAAGCTGGCACGAATTGCGCCGCGAGCTCTGGGCGCAGTAGGATCGATTGCTGCATTAGCCGAAAGCAGTACAATCTCGCGCAAATCCGGAGGCTCTCGAATGAAACCTCGGTTTGCATTTGTCGCGGTGACTCTTGCCGCCGGTCTGTTCGCCAGTTCCCTGGAAGCAAGGTCGCAAGAGCGCAGCTGTCGCAGTACCGATCCCGTCGACACGATAAAGGAGATGTCGGACGCGATCTATGCCTGCTGGAAGCCGCCACCCGGAACCGCGGGCATGTCCCTCACGCTGCGGTTCTCGCTTCGCCGCAACGGCACGCTGATCGGCAAACCTCGCGCCACATATTCCGATCTGGGAACCGATGCCCAGCGCAGCCGGGCCTTCGTGGCATCCATCCTCAGGGCACTCGATGACGCTCTGCCATTGCACTTTTCGGACAGC
>NZ_RZPW01001348.1:0-719 GCF_003998455.1 Mesorhizobium sp. M7A.F.Ca.CA.001.08.2.1
GCGTGATGGCAGCGGCGCAGAAACCAATCATCGGCAGCGCGTTCGCTTCGTCTGTGACGGAGGCGGCCTGGAAAACCATCCCGTCCTGGTACCTGGTCGCCCAACAGGACCGGGCCATCAATCCAGACTTGGAGCGGTTCTATGCCAAGCGCATGGGCGCAATCACCGCCGAGATCAAATCCAGCCACGTTCCGTTCGTCTCCCACCCGAAAGAGGTTGCACGCTTGATTGAACAGGCGGCAAGCGCCCCGGCGAAATAGCCCGACCAGCTGCAGGCAAACTGAGAAAATAACAACAAAGGAACATCCCATGGACAAGCTATTGACGGCAGTACTCGATGCGCATGGTGGATTGGAGAACTGGGCCAAAGTCACCAAGATCACCGCGCAGATGTCACTGGGCGGCCCCTTCTGGGGCGCAAGAGGGTGGCCGGACGTCTATTCGGACCAGACAGTCACCATTGATCCCCATCGTGAGCACATTACGTTCGCACCTTTCACCGGACCCGACCGTATGTCGCTGCTGGAACTCAACCCCGAGCGTGTTGCGATCACAACACTCGAAGGTGGGTTAGTCGAACAGCGCATCAACCCGCGCAAATCGTTTCCGACTGGCTTCATCGACGCCAGCACGCCGTGGGATGCAGTGCAGGTGGCCTATTTTACCAGTGCGGCCGTGTGGAATTATCTCACGGGGCCGTTCGCATTCACCTATCCGGG
>NZ_RZPW01001349.1:0-718 GCF_003998455.1 Mesorhizobium sp. M7A.F.Ca.CA.001.08.2.1
GGCCAGATGGGTGGTCGTGGGTGAGGCTGAAAGCGCCTTTTGCGGCCCGGCGTCGGCGGCTATGGCGTTGACCACATTGAGGGCCGCCTGGCTGATGGGACCCTGCGGCAGCGCGGGGAAGCTCCGTTCCGACACCACGTCGATGCGCGCGGCGGACAGGGACTGTTTTCCCGCTTCGGGACGCATCGAGGACCGCACATCCTCGATGCTCTTCATCGCATTCGTGGTGGGCTTCGACGGCACGCCGGGCACATCGGCAGCCGGCGCGTCCGACAGCTTCTGAGCCGCCGCTGTGACGTCGCGTTTTGGCGCGCTGGAGGCAGCGCTCGGCGACTGACCGTCAAGCGCCGTCAAAGGTCCGTCGACGATCGACGCCTGCTCCGGCTTCGACATGGTTTCGAGTGCTTCGCGTCCGCCCGACGATTTTGAGCGGTAGGTCTTTGGCAGTGCAGCCTGTCCGCCGAGCGCCGGGTCCGACGGATTCTCGCCGGTGGCCGCATTGCCCCCTGCTGCCTTGGCCGCTGTCGAGAAATGCCGCAGGTCATGAAACGCGATCAGCAGCGGCAGGTCGTCCTGAAGCGGCGCGGTATCCGACGCCGTCTGTTCGGCGTCGGCCTTGTGCGTCTTTGCTTCCAATTCGTCCTTGCCGGTTTTCACGCTTGCGCCTTTGGCCGAGGTGGTCCTTCCGGGCTCGGCCGATGCCGGTTCGGCCTTGGCG
>NZ_RZPW01000134.1:0-10398 GCF_003998455.1 Mesorhizobium sp. M7A.F.Ca.CA.001.08.2.1
GGTCGGGTCGAGCTCGCCGGGGCGCTGGGTGACGACGCCGAGATAGCAGCCATATTTGCGGCCTTCCTTGGCAATGCGCGACAGCGCATGCCTAGTCGGCGCGAATCCGAGACGCGGGTCGGCCGGCATATAGCGGTGCGCCTCTTCGCACAAAAACAGAAGCTGCAGCTTGCCTTCGCTCCACAGAGCGAGATCGAAGGCCAGGCGCGCCAGCACCGAACAGACGGAATTGACCACTTCGGACGGCATGCCGGCCATCTCGAAGCAGGTCACGGGACGGCCATGATGCGGCACGCGGAAGATGTTGCCGATCGTCTCGTGGATGGTGTCCTCGATCAGGCGCGAGTTGAACATGAAGCGATAACGTGGATCGGCCGCCGCCGATTCGATGCGCGTCTTCAGCGATTTGAGCGTCGGGCGATCGGTCTTGCTTTCGAGCATGCCCATGCGCTCATCGATCTGCTTGAGCAGGTCGGCGATGCGGTAAGGCACTGGCGTATCGGCGGTCAGCGCATCGCTGCCGCGCCTGGTATAGGAGCCCGAATTCGGGTTGCGGTAGAGATTCTTGGCGGCCGGGATCAGGTCGCGCAAGGCATCGATTTCTTCCGGCTCGGTCTCGCGGCCCCGGAACAGCACCTCGGCGAATTCCTCCAGCGTGAACATCCAGAACGGAAGATCCAAAGTTTTGGAATCGACCCTGACGCAGTATTCGGGCAGCGATGCCGCGAACTCGTTGTGCGGGTCGAGGATCAGGATGCGCAGATCCGGCCGTGCCGCGATCGACTTGCGCAGCAGCAGCGAAACGGCGGTGGATTTGCCGACGCCGGTCGTGCCGACAATGGCGAAGTGACGCGCCAGCGTATCGTCGATAGCGATGTTGGCGGCGATCGTCTCGTCCTGCGCGAGCGTGCCGATCGTGATCGAATGACGCCCGGCAAGGTCATAGACCGCCTGCAGGTCGCGGGTGCGGATGCGATGCGCAACGGCGCCGATATGCGGATAGGTGGTGATGCCGCGGTCGAAGACCGGTCTGGCGCCGGGCTCCGCACCGTCACGGACTTCGCCGATCAGCTCGATGCTGACCTCGATGGCGTTCTGGCCCTCATTGCTCCAGGCGCGGTCCGACTTGCCGATCGCGTAGACAAGGCCGACGGTTCGCGTCGATCCGAGATTGATGGAAATCATCTTGCCGACCGTCCACAGGCCGGTCACCGCGCCGTCGGCATCGTCCGCATAGGCGCTGATGGTGGCGCGAGCGCCGTCGCATTGCACGACATTGCCGAGGATGCGCTTGTCGTTCTGCTCGGTCTGGCGGCGCTCCTGCGAGGTCGGTTCCCCCACGGAGGCTTCGCGTTCGACATACATGGACAGGCCAATCCCCATTTCCCTGGAGAATCGATCCTACCCGAATGGGGTTAAGGCCCGATGAGGTCGGATGGTGTAGAGAGCATTAAGGGGCCTGTGAAAATTGTCGCAAGGCGGCTCTTCTCCGGCGTCAATATTTCGCTATAATAGACATATGGATTATATAGCGAACGAAATTTCCTCGACGATAGGCCGCAGGATACACGCCGAAAGGGTCATGCGTGACTGGTCCCTGGCAGATCTCGCGGAGCATTCCGGCGTCTCGAAGGCGATGCTCAGCACGATCGAGCGAGGCAAGACCAGCCCGACGGCGGCGCTTCTGGTGCGCATCGCGTCGGCCTTCGGCATGACGCTGTCGACCTTGATCGCGCGCGCCGAGCTGCAGGGCGGCGGGCTGCTGCGCGAGGCCGACCAGCCGGTATGGCGCGATCCCGATACCGGCTATGTCAGGCGGCATCTTTCGCCGGCTGGCGATATGCCGCTGGAACTGATCAAGGTGCATCTGCCGGCGGGCGCCAGGGTCAGTTTTCCGGCTGCTTCATACGCCTTCATCAAGCAGCAGATATGGCTGATTTCCGGGCGGCTCGAATTCATCGAAGGCGATATGGCGCACAAGCTCGAGCCCGGCGACTGCCTGGCGCTTGGGGCGCCGTCGGACTGCACCTTCCATGCCCTGGAGCCCGGCGCCGACTATCTGGTCGCCCTGGTCAGAGGCTGACACAATGGCAAAGAGACCAAAGCGCTCCCACAATGGGGGGCCGCCTCTCGATGAGTACAAGGGCCCGCCATGGGGCACGGGCGATCCCTATATCTTCCTGGCCTGGCAGGCAGCGCACGCCAAGGCGTGGAAGGCGCCGAGCCACGAGGTCATGCTGTTGCGCATGGACAGAGCCGAGCGGCTTGGCCTGACCTACGAGGAGTACACGCTCGAGATTCTCGAGCGCGGGCGGCACCTCGGGCACGAAGATGCCGACCGCATCAGCGCCATCAAGGCGGCGCGAAAGCGTCGCCGCGCGCGCCATCTGGAGTGACGGCAATGCGCCCGCTTCTATCGCAATCACAGGATATCCCGCACATGAACTCGATCGAGATCGCAACCCTGACCCCGGCTGCCGAGACGCAGGACGGGCTGGCTGAATTGCTGGTCGCAACGGTGGCGGCAGGCGGTTCGGTCAGCTTCATGCATCCGTTGGCGCCGCAGGCGGCGAGGGGTTTCTGGGAGAAATCGCTGGCCGCGGCGGCAAGGGGCGAAAGAGCGATGCTTGGCGCCTGGGACGGCAAAAACCTGGTCGGCACCGTGACCTTGCTGCTCGACTGTCCGCCCAACCAGCCGCACCGGGCCGAGATCGCCAAGCTGATGACACGCACAGACTACCGGGGCAGGGGCGTGGGAACGCGCCTGATGCGGGCCGCCGAGAGCCTTGCGGTGGAGAAGGGCCGCACGCTGCTGATTCTGGACACGGCAACCGAGGAGGGCGCCTCAGGCCTCTATGAGCGGTTGGGCTTCACGCTGGCCGGTGAGATACCGGACTATGCCCTGAAGCCGCATGGCGGGCTGACCGGCACGCTGATCTACTGGAAGCGAATCGGGCAAATCTCGTAACCAATCATGCCGGCGCGGAGAGGCGCGACAGCAACCACTGGCGGAAATCCTGCTCGGCGCCGGTCAGGCGCGCTGTCGACGCCTTGGTCAGAAAATGGCCCGATGTGCTGGAGAGTTCGAAGTCGGAAAGCCTGACCAGCGTCTTGCTGTCGAGCGCCGCATCGACCAGCGGCCGCGAGCCCAAAAGCACGCCGGCGCCGGCCTTGGCCGCTTCCATGGCGGCAACGAAGCTGTCGAAGCGGTGCGATCGCCTGGGATGGCCGGCCAGCCTGGCGGCAGCGAACCATTCCGCCCACATCTCGCGCGCGCCGGCAACCAGAAGCAGCGGCAAGGAGGTCCAGTCTGCGTCGCCGACCAGACCCGGAGCCGCCACCGGCACAAGCCGCTCGGCGGTCAGCCTGTCGGCTTCGCGGCCGGGGAAGGATCCGTTGCCGAAACGGATATCGAGCACCGAGCCCGGCAGGTCGTAATCGGTAGGGCGATGGATCGTCACCAGGTCGAGCTGGATGCGCGGCAGTGCCTTCGCGAGATCGGGCAGCGCCGGAACCAGCATCAGCAAGGCAAAGGAAATCGGCGCCCGGATGGTCACGGTCTGGACGGCGCGCGGCTCGAACAGTTCCGCGGTGCTGTTGCCGATGGTGGCGAAGGCCGACTGGATGTGGGGGAGGTAGGCTGCCCCCTCCGGCGACAGGGCGACGCCGCGCGCCAGCCGCGAAAACAAACGTGTCTTCAGCCGCTCCTCGAGAAACCGGATGTGCTGGCTGACGGCCGCCTGGGTGAGGCCAAGCTCGGCTGCCGCAGCGGTGAAATTCGACAGCCGCGCCGCAGCCTCGAAACTGCGCAGCCAGTCGAGCGGCGGCAGGGGTGTGGTTCGAGACATTAGTATATCGTGGTCATTGGCCAAAAAAGGATAATTTGAATTATGCCTCTCGCGCGATCAACATGCAATCGAAACCCTGCGGGTCAGCTGCGGGGGACGCAATGGACAGGAACGGATCTCCATGCTCACCCAGGCGCTGATCGGCGACGAAGGCAGAACAATCGAACTTGGCTGGAAGGACGGGTCGCGCACCCGCTTTCACGCCATGTGGCTGCGCGACAATGCGCTGGACGACAAGACGCGCAGCGCCGGCAATGGCCAACGGCTGATCACCATTCTCGACATTCCCGCCGACACCAGGATCGGCGCGGCATCGGTCAAGGGCGGTGCCCTGGAAGTCAGCTTCGTGCCGGAGCAGAAAACAGTGAGTTTCCCGGCGGCATGGCTGAGCGCCAATGCCTATGATCGTGACGCGGCCCGCCAGCCCGGCTGGACAGACGAGGCCACCGTGCGATGGACCAAGGCCTCGATGCAGAATTCGGTGCCGCGCGCCGGCTATGCTGCGGCCAGCCATGATCGCGCTGTGCTGGGGCAATGGCTGTCGGCGGTGAAAGCCTATGGCTTTGCGGTGATGGACGATCTGCCGGCCGAATCCGGAGCGCTGTGCAAGGTGTCCGATCTGTTCGGCTATATCAGGGAGACCAATTACGGGCGCTGGTTCGAAGTGCGCGCCGAGGTCAATCCGAGCAATCTCGCCTACACCAATCTCGGGCTCCAGGCGCATACCGACAATCCCTATCGCGACCCCGTGCCGACGCTGCAGATCCTGTCCTGCATCGAGAATACGGTTGAGGGAGGCGAATCCAGCGTCGTCGACGGATTTGCCGTCGCGGCTGCGCTGCAGGCTGAGAACCCGGAAGGCTTCCGGCTGCTGAGCTCATGCCCGGCGCGCTTCGAATATGCCGGCTCTTCCGGTGTGCGGCTGCAGGCGAAGCGGCCGATGATCGAGCTCGGGCCCGATGGCGAGCTGATCTGCATCCGCTTCAACAACCGCTCGCTGGCGCCGACGGTCGACGTGCCCTTCGCCGATATGGAGGCGTACTACGCGGCCTACCGCCGGTTCGCCGAACTGATCGAGGATCCATCCTTCGAAGTGACGTTCAAGCTCGAAGCGGGGCAGGCTTTCATCGTCGACAACACGCGCGTCATGCACGCCCGCAAGGCGTTTTCCGGAACCGGCAAGCGCTGGCTGCAGGGCTGTTACGCCGACAAGGATGGCCTGCTGTCGACGCTCGCGTCGATAGAACACGGGTTCAAGGAGGCGGCGGAATGAGCAGCCAGGATTTGAACGCGGACAATATCGTCGAATTCATTGCCGACATCTTCGAGCGCCGGGGTGCGGAATCCTACCTCGGCGAACCCGTCACCATGTCGGAGCACATGCTGCAGGGCGCCTGGTTCGCCGAAAAGGACGGCGCGCCGGACGAGCTGGTGGCGGCGGCGCTGCTGCACGACATTGGCCATTACACCAGCGAGTTCGGCACCTATTCGCCCGAGGATGTCGAGGACAAGCATCATGACGAAGCCGGCGGCGAAGTGCTGGCGCCGTTCTTTCCACCTGTCATCGTCGAATGCGTCAGGCTGCATGTCGCCGCCAAGCGCTATCTCTGCGCCACCGATCCGACTTATTTCGGCAAGCTGTCGCAGGCCTCGGTGCATACGCTGTCGCTGCAGGGTGGGCCGATGAATGCCGAGGAGGTGGCCGAGTTCCGCAAGAACCCGTTCCATGAGGAAGCGGTCCGGGTCCGCATCTGGGACGAGAGCGGCAAGATTGCCAACATGAAGACGCGGACGTTTCGCGATTACGTGCCGCTGTTGCAGCGGGTGGTGACGCAGTTCGCGGCGGGTAAGCCGGCGTAATTCCCTCAAAGAAAGGAGGCAGGGTGCAAGCCCTGCCTTCTTTCTTCCGGCTTCGCCGGAATCGCGCTCGCCTACCCCTTGTGATGCACCTGCTGCAGCCCGTAGACCGGCGTCGCCAAGCCGGCCTGCCTGGCCTTCAGCTGCAGCGCCAGGAATTGTGAATAGTGGCGTGACTGGTGCAGGTTGCCGCCGTGAAACCACAGCGCTTCCTGCTGTGTAGGCTTCCACATGTTGCGCAACTCGCCTTCCCAGGGACCGGGATCCTTGGTGGTGTTCGAGCCGAGGCCCCAGCATTTGCCGACCTTGTCGGCGGTTTCGCGCGATATCAGATCGGCGGCCCAGCCGTTCATCGAGCCGTAGCCGGTGGCGTAGACGATGAGGTCCGCAGGCAGTTCCGACCCGTCGCTGAGCAGGACCGAGTGCTGCTTGATCTCTTCGACGTCGACGCCGCTCTTCAGCTTGATCGAACCATCGATGACCAACTGCGATGCGCCAACATCGATGTAATAGCCAGAGCCGCGCCTGAGGTACTTCATGAACAGGCCGGACTCGTCGTCGCCCCAGTCGAGCATGAAACCGGCCTTTTCCAGTCCCTTGTAGAATGCCGCATCGCGTTTCTTCATCTCGGCATAGGCCGGGATCTGGAACTCGTGCAGGATCTTGTAGGGCAGCGAAGCGAAGATGAGATCGGCCTTGGCGGTGGTGATGCCATTCTGCAGCGCCTGCTCCGAATAGAGCGAACCCAGTCCGATTTCCATCAACGTGTCGGACCTGGAGATATGGGTACTCGAGCGCTGCACCATGGTCACGTCGGCGCCGGCTTCCCAAAGTGCGGCAGCGATGTCATGGGCGGAATTGTTGGATCCGATGACAACGGCCTTTTTGCCGGCATAGGCGTCGGGACCCGGATGCTTCGACGAGTGGTGCTGATCGCCCCTGAAGGTCTCCATGCCCTTGAATTTCGGCAGATTGGCTTTGCCGGACTGTCCGGTCGCCAGCACCAGCTGCTTCGGCTTCAGCGTGATGTCCTTGCCGTCACGGTGGACGACAACGGTCCATTCCTTCGTCTTGTCGTCATAAGAGGCGCTTTTGGCCTCGGTCGAGGACCAGTAATTCAGCTCCATTACCTTGGTGTACATTTCCAGCCAGTCGCCGATCTTGTCCTTGGGCGAGAAGACCGGCCAGTTCTTGGGGAAATCGATATAGGGCAGATGGTCGTACCAGACCGGGTCATGCAGGCAGAGCGACTTGTAGCGCTTGCGCCAGCTGTCGCCGGCACGCTCGTTCTTCTCGATGATGATGGTCGGCACGCCAAGCTGCCGCAGCCGCGCGCCGAGCGCGATACCGCCCTGGCCGCCACCGATGATCACCGTATAGGGCTGCGTCTTGAAGCCGAGCTCGGCGGCTTCCCTCTCGCGCTCTTCCTTCCATGTCGGACGGTTCTTGCCCGAGCCGTGCCTGGCGCCCATCGGCCGCGCGAAGCCTGCCGGCTCCTCATGGCCTTTCAGTTCGGCCATGGTGGTCAGCAGCGTCCAGATCTTGCCGTTCTTCAGCCTGACATGGCCGAAGCCGCGTGCCGCCTCCGTCTCGAAGCTGATCCAGCCCTCGATCAGTTCGCCGCTCTCGGTCGCATCCTCGCCCTTGGCGATGGCGAAGTGCGATGGCCTGGTGTTCGACAACTGGCTTTTCAGCATGTCGCGGACCTGGTCGCGGCCTTCCATGGTCTTGATGTTCCAGGTGAAGGTAACGAGGTCGCGCCAGTAGCAATCTTCTTGAAAGCAATCGACCGCCTTCTCGATGTCATTGGCAGCAAGCGCGGCGCCGAACTGGTCGAGTACGTCAGACAGTTTCTTGCTAGAGGGCTTGTCGAGCATCAGGTTTCCTCCCGTGAAATCCAGATCGTCATGGTGATGGCTCCGACGGGCTTGCCGCCGGACGATCAAGTATCGTCAGAGATGGCGGCCCTCGTCACGCCCCACCATAGTTTCCAGCGGTTTCAATGGTTTATTCGCAAAATGGGATCACCCGGCGGTTTCGCAATCGCCCGGGCGCCGGAAACGACCGTCCCATTTGTGAATGCCGCGCCGGTCGCGCAAAGTTGATGGTCAAATGCCGCAATGCGGTCACCGGGGCCGATGACAACCGATCGGTGAGAAGCCGGGAAGCGGTGGCGGGCAGCAGGGCGGTTCCCGGGATTTTCTGGATGCGGAACTCTGGAGCCCGTTATGATTATCATATCCTTTTTCCAAGCGTCTTCACGCCACTCTCTCGGCCGGCGTGGACGTGCTGCAGCAATGGCCGCGGTCATGGCCTTGAGCGCGACGCTGACCGGCCCGCTGGTGCTGCCCGGAACACAGGCGCATGCGGCGGAAATTTCCGTCACCGTCCGCGAAAGGCTTTCGAACTATGGCGGATGGCGAACCTCCAGCCGCTTCGGCGATGTCTGGGTTCCCTCGGTGCGTACCCAATGGCGGCCCTACACCGAAGGCAGGTGGGTCTGGACCGACGATGGCTGGTACTGGCAGTCCACCGAGCCATTCGGCGATGTCGTCTATCACTATGGCCGCTGGGCGTATGATCCCGATTTCGGCTGGGTGTGGATCGCCGGCGATCAATGGGCGCCAGCCTGGGTGGTCTGGCGTCAGGGCGGCAATGATGTCGGCTGGGCTCCGGCGCCGCCCGACGTCGGTGTCGCCTTCGACGACGCCTGGTGGTGTTTCGTGCCGGTGGCGGCGATCGGCGCAGTGGATCTGGTCAGGGTGGTGCGGCCGGTTCAGGAGAACGTCGTCATCGTGCGCAACACGACATTCATCAACCAGACGGTCGTGGTCAACAATGGGCCACGCGTGCGGCTTGGCAACCAGGTGGTTGCAATCAATGCCGGACCCCGGCTGCAGCAACTCCCGAAGCCAGTCATCGACTCGATCAAGGCGGCAAGACTGGTTCCTCCGCCCAAAGGCGTGTTTGCCAGTGCACGTCTCGATGCTTCCAGGGGCGCCGAGATCAAGAGGCTTGCCGGCAATGCACTGCCTGCCACCAAGGCGGCCAATGGGAACGGGCAAATCGTGGCGGGCCATGGCCCCAAGATTGCGAGCGGCGACAAGGCCACGTCTCCGAGCGCTGTGACAGCGAGCAATCCAGCCGTCGCGAAGCCTGGCAACACCGTGCGCAAGCGGATGGCCGCCGGCAACGGCGCGAAGGCCGATGCGCTCAAGCTGCATGCCGACAGGACCGCGGGCGATGGACGTATCGTTGTCAAATCGTTGGCCAAACCGGGGTCGGCCAAGCCGGTCTCGGGGCAGCGTCCTGCACGCGGTGCCGGGCAACAAAAGCCGCATCAGCAGGCGTTGGCAATGCACATGCCCCAGCACCATGGCCCGGCAAGGGTGGCACCTCACCATCCGCCAGCGAAGATGCAGGCGAGGAAGGTGTCCAACTGCGATCCGCGCGTTTCCCGCTGCAAGGCGCCGCGCTGATCGCCTCAATCGCGCCGGCACGCTGTGCGCGCCGGCGCGATTTTTCCCGTTGACAGGTCGCCTTGCCCGCCCTTAGTGTCCGCCACCATGAAAACAGCACTCATTCTCGTAGGAAAGCGCGTGGGCAAGGCGGTGTAACCGCCGGGCGAAAACCCCCCATGCGCAAGACACAGGCTCCCTCGGGGGCCTTTTTTATTGCTTGAAACACGACTAAACGACCAGCAAACGCCCAATGGCGACAGTACGGGACCAGACCGATGAGCAACGGACAGAACGAGCGGCGCGAGATGACGGGCGCCGAAATGGTGGTGCAGGCGCTGAAGGACAATGGCGTCAAGCATGTCTTCGGCTATCCCGGCGGCGCTGTCCTTCCGATCTATGACGAGATTTTTCAGCAAGACGAGGTCGAGCACATACTGGTGCGCCATGAGCAGGGCGCCGGCCATGCGGCGGAAGGCTATGCGCGTTCGACCGGTAAGGCCGGCGTGATGCTGGTGACCTCCGGCCCGGGCGCCACCAATGCGGTGACGCCGCTGCAGGACGCGTTGATGGATTCGATCCCGCTGGTCTGCCTGACCGGGCAGGTGCCGACCTCGCTGATCGGCTCGGACGCTTTTCAGGAATGCGATACGGTCGGCATCACGCGCCCCTGCACCAAGCACAACTGGCTGGTGAAGGACGTCAACGAGCTCGCCGCCACCATCCACGAGGCCTTTCATGTCGCGACCACCGGCCGTCCCGGTCCGGTCGTCGTCGACATCCCGAAGGATGTGCAGTTCGCCAAGGGATTCTATGTCCCGCCGCAGATCGCGCCACGCACCAGCTACCAGCCAAAGGTCCAGGGCGACCTGGAGAAGATCAAGGCGGCGGTCGAGTTGATGGCGGGCGCCAAGAAGCCGATCATCTACAGCGGCGGCGGCGTCATCAATTCCGGCCCGGAAGCGAGCCATCTGCTGCGCGAACTGGTCGATCTCACCGGTTTCCCGATCACCTCGACGCTGATGGGCCTCGGCGCCTATCCGGCATCAGGCAAGAACTGGATGGGCATGCTCGGCATGCACGGCACCTATGAAGCCAACATGGCCATGCATGATTGCGACGTGATGATCTGCATCGGCGCGCGCTTCGACGACCGCATCACCGGTCGGCTGACCGCCTTCTCGCCGAACTCGAAGAAGATCCACATCGACATCGATCCGTCGTCGATCAACAAG